>QXZU01000066.1:0-33921 GCA_009886205.1 K189A clade bacterium
GCGCCGTGTACCCGCACGAGTATTTTCTCTCGTAGCTGCGCTATGAGGTTGGCGGGGCTGCGGGTGAGACGGGTCAGGTGTGCAAGCGCCGCGTCTCGAGACTGTCCAAACTCGGTTAGGTCGCCGCCTGCGCAAAATGCTGAACCGCGACCGCTGATAACAATATGCGCTAAAGATTTGTCAGCCAATGCGAGGTTTAAGGCCAAAGCCAATTCATCGCGCATCGCAGCACAAAATGCATTGCGCTTAGTCGGCCTGTTGAGCATTAAAGTTAAGGTGTCGCCGTGACTAATTTGCGCGTTTAAGTATGCTCGGGGATTGCGCTCGACCAACACAACAGGCCCTTGATCTGCAGTCTCGGTCGCTGGCACCTGAGCCACAGTATTAGATCTGTTGCTTAGCCAGGTTCTAAACCCCTGACTATTTTGTAGCGTACTGTAGGCGAGGGACTCCACCATTAAGCCTTGGCTAATAGACAAATTTTCTGTTTCTCGCAGCACGCCTACAAAGGTGGCAGCCGCCAATGGCTGGCTGGTTATCGTTGCAACTATTTGCTCTAGCAGCACCTGTTCTTCGGGCAATTGGATAACGAGATCTACCCACGCGCTAATCTCAAATTCGTTATTTGATCCTGATCTTGAGCTTTCTAATGAACTTTTACCTGTATTTGGCCGCTCGGTGATGCCGATCACGGGGCAATTCGGTTTGGATGTAGGCATGTTCCTAGTTGCAGGCTGGTCTAAATCCACCAATAGATAACTCTGACCGCTGACAACGCTTTGATCTTCAGCCACCATAGGTGGTGTGATCAAAATAAACAGTTCAGCAGGCGACAAAATTTTGAGCGAAGCCGATTGGGAAAATATATTAGACATGGGCGGTAGTATACCTGCCTGCGGGGTGAACGCCTGCGCTGACCAAGCCCTAGATGCGCTGCGTGTCTGGCACTGTGATTTGCTGCCTGGTGTCATGGGCAGAGACTTGCTTTGGGAGCGGGCTGCGGAACTAGGTTTGCGAGCCAAGGGCCAAATTTCCGCAAATGGTAGTTGTCGCATAATGGCAACCGGCAATGGCTGGTTGGGGCTGAATCTTGCACGGGAAGAGGATTGGGGATTGCTGAATCCTTGGCTTGAGCAAGACGGCGACTTATCTGAATGGGCGCATGTTGAGGAAGCCTTACTTGAGCGAGATGCCAAAGCCTTGGTCGCCCGAGGCAGGCTGATGGGGTTGCCTGTTTCTCTTCTACCGGAAAAAGTCATGTCTGAAAGTGCTGGCGCTAGCGAAATTTTGGACGGCGCGCCCGTATTTGAATTTACGCCTGATGCCAACGTTACATTGAGGTCATTCAATACAACTCAGCCCATGTCCGGTTTCAAGGTAGTAGACCTGTCAGCGTTATGGGCGGGGCCACTCTGCGCCCACTTATTGCACCAGTGCGGTATGCAGGTGACCTTTGTTACCAGTGTCCATAGGCCGGATGGTGCCCAGCAAGGTAGTCCAAAGTTGTATGAGGTGTTGCACCGCGGGCATGACCACGTTGAATTAGATTTCACCTCTCAAGAGGGTTTGCAGCGATTGGCGAATCTGCTGCGTAACGCAGACGTGGTTATAGAAGGTTCAAGGCCGCGCGCATTGCGTGCGTTAGGTGTAGATAGAGACACGCTTGTGCCGCAAGGAAAACAGCTTTGGTTGTCTTTAACTGCCTACGGACGCCGCGCACCCTTTGGTGACTGGGTAGGTTTTGGTGATGAAGTGGCGCTGGCCGCCGGGCTATTTGTTCAGCGCGAAGATGGACGACCAGAATTTATCGCTGATGCGGTGGCGGATCCGCTCACAGGTATTTTTGCGGCCCTTGCGGTAGTGAACCTTGTGCAAGGCGAGGCGAGCGGCTTACTCGACTTGTCTCTTTTTGCCGTGGTGTCCCATTGTCTGCAAAAAATCCACTGCGGCGGCGGGCAAGTGAATCATGAATACCTCAGGCCTAACCTGCGATGCTGATAAAAAACGTAATTCTGGACGGAGCTAAAAAAGACGTTCGCTGTACTCACGCATTTGTCAGTGAAGTTGCGAATGAACTTTTGGCCCATGAGGGTGAGCGGGTTATCCAGGCGAATGGTGGTGAGTTGTTGCCCGGTTTACACGACCACCACATGCATTTCTTTGCAACGGCTGCGTTGCAGCGCTCGGTAGATTGTGGCGTTAGTAGTGCCCCTACAGCAACGGGCCAGCTTCATAATGCCGAATCGTTAAGCCACATGTTGGCAAACTCTTCCGGAGAAGGTTGGCTGCGCGGTGTGAACTATCACGAGAGCATCGCTGGAGATCTGGACCGCTGGCAGTTAGATGCGTTAGTCAGTGACAGGCCAGTGAGAATTCAGCACCGTAGTGGCAAACTGTGGACTCTCAATAGTTTGGCGGTGGAAGCATTAGATTTGACCGCCCACAAAGAGTTGGCTGGCATTGAGCTAGATGACCGAGGAATACCAACTGGGCGGTTGTTTCGTCTGGATGCTTGGTTGCGCGAAAAATGGGGACAGCAAGATCCGTTAGATGTATCTGTGTTCTCGCGGCAGATGGCGAGCTTTGGTATTACCGGCTTTACCGATACGTCGGTAACCAATACCGCGGCTACAGTTAGGCAATTTCGCCAACTGTGTGATGAAGGTGAAATACTGCAACATGCCTATCTAATGGGTGACGACAGTCTTGATTTTGGGCATCTAAAAATTCTTCTAGACGAAGATAACCTGCCGCCTTTAAATGAGTTAGAGGCTCGCATCAGACGCGCTAGAGAGAAAGAAAGAGGCATAGCCTTTCATTGCGTGACCCATATAGAACTGTTGTTTGCAATCGCTGCCCTCAACAGTTGCGCAGATCTCGATCCGCAGATTCAATTTGCAGACCGCATTGAGCATGGCGCCATGATTTTTGATGATGTACTGCCAATGCTTAGAGCACTTAATCTCAGCGTGATTACGCAACCTCGTTTTTTGTATGAGCGCGGGCCCCAGTACCAGCAAAATTTAACTGAGCATGAGTTAGCTCATTTGTATCGCCACCGAACATTGTTGGATGCTGGAATAAAAGTTGGGCTGAGTAGCGATTCACCCTACGGGCCGCTTAATCCTTGGCAGGTTATGCAGTCCTCTGTTGCCCGTAGGACTGCTGGGGGAGTAGTTGTTGGGGCGCGAGATTGCGTCTCGCCTGAGCAAGCGCTAGCCGGTTATTTGTCCAGTGTTAACGCACCGGGTGGAGTTGTACGAAGGATAGCTGTTGGTGAGCCAGCGGACATGTGTTTGCTAACGCGGCCTTGGTCAGATGTTAAAAATGATTTGTCGGCAGTATTGGTCAGTCACACCGTTGTTGCTGGCGAGGTGATTTATTCTCGGATTGAGGATTGAAGGGAGATGGATTGAAGGGAGATAGATGCTCAAAAGGACTAACGCCACCAGCAAAATGCTGAATAACGTAAGCCCTTTGAACTTAGTCTTGGCAGACTAATTTAAGTACAACTACTTTTTCTTTGATGTTTGCGTGACAGCCTTAACGGTGCCTTCGACTCTGCGATTTGCACGCCGGTTAGCGAAGTTATCATTATCTCGCTTAGGCTTAGACTCACCAAAGCTTTTCTTGGAGATTTTGCTGTTTGGGATCCGCGTATTCATCTCAACCAGTTTGGCTACCGCTGCAACGCGCGCTTGGGATAGAGCTTGGTTATAGGCCGACGCGCCGACACTATCGGTGTGTCCAGACAACTCGATAGATGCGCCAGAATGTCTTTTGGCGAAGTGGACAATTTTATTCACTTCGTCATTATGTTCTGGTTTGGTTGCATAAGAATCGAAATCAAATTTGAACAGTACGTTGAGTTCTACGGGTTTACGCACGGTTACATAACAACCATTGGAATCAATCACATTTCTTCGGTTTGTTGTATTTGGACATCTATCTTTCGCATCAATTACACCGTCGCTGTCGCTGTCTGTATTTCTGTCTTGCTGAGCTAAACAACCAATTTTATTGACCACTTGCCCTGCGGGGCTATTAGGGCATTGATCTTTGCTGTTGCTCACGCCGTCGCCGTCGCCGTCGTTATTGATGGAACTCCCAGACCCTGCTGAAATGGTCGGCTTAGATTTTCTAGACGAATTGGTAATGACATGATGTATGCCGACACCGATAGTAGATCTGATGAAGCTGTGATCTTCGCTATCGTAGAACTTAAGCTCTGTGCGAACACCAGTGTTTTCCCACACTCGCCACTTGAGTCCTAGGCCAAAGTTAATTTGTTTCTCGGTGTTTCTAAAGTCGTTGCGGACATTCACATTAGATTCGCCTAAGCCGAATGTAAGATACGGGCGAATCGTTTCTGATTCGAAGGCGTGGTACAAGCCGTTGATATGCCACAGGTGCGAATCGATAGCGGTGTTGTTTAGGTCGCTGAATGACGAAGAGCCTTTTAGGTACGTATATTCAACGGCCCATGGGTTGTCGAATTGATAGCCCAAACCTATGCCGTAACTAGAATCTCTATCGATATTGCTTGAACCTGAATAATTAGTTATGCCCACCTGTGGGAATATGGTGACTCCCGGAGAGTGATTTGCAAAGCTGATTTGAGACAGCATTGTTAAGGTTATGAGCAAGCATAGTTGAATGGAACGCATGATATTGGCCTGATGAAATGATTTGATAGGCGCTCATAGTAGATAAACATTAACCAAACATTTTTGTAAAATTACCGGCGGTAGGCTTTTCCATACGTGTGGTAGTTTAATTGGCAGGTTTGAACCGTTTACTGAGCATGGTTGCCCAGACTTTGGCAGCCAGAGAGCCTTTATGTTTGTCTGCAGTTGTCTTCAACCTGACAATGACCGCGTTGAGAGGAAGCTGGGTTTTAGAGGAATGTATGGAAAAGGGTTTGGAAAAGTGAATGGCTCATTGCGTCCAGCATACTTTTACGAAAAGTATTGGACGCAATGAGCCTGTTTTATCGCCTGCTAGTCCGGCAGGCCGAGTACTCTCTTGGCAATAATATTCTGCTGTACTTCATTAGTGCCACCGTAAATGGTGACCGCTCTATCGCGTAACCAACCGCGAGTGGATTCAAGTTCATCCGCAGAAAATTCGCTGCTTTCCCAAACCAGGCCGGAGGTGCCTCGCAGTCTTGATTTCAGTTCCGAACCCGATTTACTCAACGAGGATCCCACCAACTTAAAGATCGAAGTCGCGGCTCCAGGGGCGCCAGAAGATTTACTTTCTTCAACGACTCTCTGAGTGGTTAGCGACAGTGCTTTTTCTTGCATGACTTGACCCAAAACGTCAGCTCTGGCTGCTTCATCTGCAATGCGTCCTTGGCTGTCTTCGCCAGCGTATTCTTTAGCCACAAGCGCGTAAGGATTGAGCTTTGGCTTGCCTGCTGATTTCGGTTTGGTCCGTGTTGTAGCGTTGCGCTCATATTGGAGTAGGCGCTTACCCACACTCCAGCCCTTATTCATCTCTCCAATGAGGTCTTCGCGCTTGGCAATGGCGTTATCGAAAAACGTCTCGCAAAACGGCGAGGAACCTGAAATAAGCTTAATCGGCTTAACGGTAACCCCCGGCTGGTCCATGGAAAGCACAACAAAACTAATACCTTCATGCTTAGGGGCCGTTGGGTCGGTGCGCACTAGGGCAAACATCCAGTTGGCATATTGCGCACCACTGGTCCAGATCTTCTGACCGTTGATAATGAATTGATCACCCTCGAGTACCGCCTTGGTTTGTAGACCCGCAAGGTCAGAACCCGCGCCTGGCTCAGAGTAACCTTGGCACCACTGAGCTTCGCCAGTAATGATTTTAGGGAGGTGTCTTTGTCTTTGTTCCTCTGTGCCCATTTCTAAGAGGGTCGGCCCAATCATTGCCAGGCCCATACCTGTGGCGGGGGGCAGCGCTTTGATACGTGCCATTTCTTGGGCCAGCACCTGATGTTGTTCCTTGGCTAAGCCGCCACCGCCGTATTGTGTAGGCCATGCTGGAGCGGTCCAGCCCCTAGCGGCTGCGCGATCTCGCCATTCAATAGCGGCATCAGTGCGGTAAACTTCGTAGGCATCTTCAAAGTGTACTGCGCCCAAGCGCATATCTTGAGGGCAATTGTCCTCTAGCCAATCTCGGGTTTCTTCGCGGAATGTATTTAGGTCCATGCCTTAAGCCTCATAAATTTTTTTTCAAATATAATTATGCTGGGAAGCCAGTGCGTTGCCAATCCTTTGGGCCTAAATCACAGTATTCGCGCGTGCAGCAATGGGAAATGTCTATATTTTGTCGATTAATTGGCCGGCTACATTGGCTCGATGCATAAAGGCTAAGACTGAAGTTTCCAGACGCTGAATCTTTCTTCCGATGTCTAATGTTTCAGGTAAATAGGTGGGTGGATCGGACGGTAAGTTTCTGATCCGCAGGCTGCAATCTAGGTTGCTGCAAATGTGATTGCCAATAAAGCGGCGATCATCCGAACCCGCAACAGTGGTGCTGAACAGGGCCGTACCCCTGCTGCGATAGACGTGATGGCACCAAGAGCACATACGGCTTCTTGGTTTAGCGTCATGGTTGATGCTACGGCGCAGACTCATTGAAAAGAGCTTGTCACCAGCCGGTATGACCACAAAACCCTTATGTCCTGACGGGTGTACCCAGCCAAAGTAATCTAACACGCCCCAGTCCACAGGCTGTAAATCAGGCATGCCCAACTCGGAACTCAGCAGACCTGGGAAAAGTTTTCGAATTTCACTCCGCTCTAATGTATCCACTATTTAAATAAACCAAACTTCGTCATAGATTTGAATTTTGTGATTAAAAAAGCACTTTTGATGGCGCAGATCGTTTTCTTCGACGCTAGCCAATCATCTCAGATTTTTTACGCTGAGAAGTCTACGGCTTTGCTTGAAAAAGCGTAAGTGAATGGACATCAAAATTACCTAAGCTTGATGCCTTGTTTGTTTGGAGGGTCAAATATTGTCAGACCTTGAACAGCATTTTTGGCGCGCGCTTCGTGGGTTAAACAGCGACGCATCGATTTTATGTACAACGGTCAACCTTTGGGCTTCCAAACTATACCATTCATCTCCAACAGACCGATCCTTTTTCAATAAACCTTAGAATCACACGCCTCTTGGCAGGCCTGACCCAGCGGCAAGGAGCGTTTGCTTAATGCTGGCCTCAAATCGTCTCAGGGAGACCATGCAGGTCTGGTTTTGCGACGTTGTTTGCTAATCCGTTGGTGTAAAGAGACTTCGAATGAACTGCTTTGCCGGAGGTCATTAGGCGAGGGCTGTGTTTATTTGCTGCCTACGTTAATAGCTGATATTGCCGCCTGTTGTTGGAAGATTATTTGCGTGAGTTTGCTTCGGGGAGTCTAAATTGAATAAAAAGTCGCATACAAGGAGCGGTCTCGCCGTTTTCCTGGTTTTTGTTTTTGTATATATGCACCATGCAGTGGCCGCGGAACCAGTAGAGGCGACTGCACAAAAGCGATTTGTGAAGCTTGATGCTATTGGTCATAAGTTACCTGCCAGTACCAGCCATTGGTCATGCGTAAACGATCTAGAAACCAATCTCTTTTGGGTTGTGTCCATGCCGCCCTTCACCCATGCTGCCGTCGAGAGAACATTTCGCTGGGGTGGTTTAACTGCCTTAGAAGGCAGGTTAGGTAAGTACTTAGGCGATAATCGCCGTGCACTTGCCCGAGAATCGTCTGCCCTAGCTTTGGTTTTCGACGATTGGAGTGACTTAATACTCAATCGAAGAAAGACAAAGCTTTGTGGCCTCGATAATTGGCGAGTACCTTCGCTTTATGAGCTAAATGGGTTGGTCAGCTGCGAGTCTGGTAAGCGAGCGGATTTAGATCGAGGTTGCGGTAAAAAACAAAAGCCCTTTGCTTTTAATACTGAATATTTTCCGGATACCAAAAAAGGCTATTACTGGAGCAGTTCTCCAGCTGGACTGACCAATACGGCCCATCATGCATGGGCAGTACACTCCACCGATGGCAGTGACTCTCCCCGCTATAGAGGCAGCCAACACTATGTGCGCTTAGTAGGATCGCGCTGATTGTTAAAGGCTGTTGATCAAAAAGCAGTCTAAGCTAATGTTCCATAGGTTTGGTTATCGCGTCCTGCTTAAAGCAACTTCCTTTAAGCTAAGCTTCTTCAAGGCACTTTTTTTAAGGTACCCAGCTCAGCGCGTGGGTGTCAGTTCTCGCCGCTAGGTTTACTCTGGGTTATAGTGCCTTCCTATTAAATTAAGGGGGCAATAATGAGCACTTTACCTGAGACCGGTTTACAACTTCTTTCCTGTGTTACTTCCACAGGCACATTACAACTTTCACTGGCAGACTGCCCCGTGGATGCGCCAAAAGACAGCCAAGTGGTTGTGCAAATTCAAGCGTCACCGATTAATCCTTCAGATCTTGGTTTGTTGTTGGGTTTGGCTGATATTTCCACTGCCAGATCTGTTGCCGATGGAGCACAGCCTAAAGTTGAAGCCGATGTGCCGGCTGGTATTTTGCCGCACTTGAGTGCTCGTTTTGATGAGGCCATGCCTGTAGGTAACGAAGGTTCTGGTGTGGTTATTGCCGCAGGCGACAGCCCTGAAGCGCAAGCGCTTTTGGGTAAGACCGTGGGTGTACTAGGCGGCGCAATGTATTCTCAATATCGCACTTTGCATGTGAGCCAATGTCTGGCTATGCACGACGGTGTGACAGCGAAAGAAAGCGCTTCTTGTTTTGTTAACCCGTTAACCGCGTTAGGTATGGTTGAGACCATGCGCAGCGAAGGCTACAAAGCGTTAATACACACGGCTGCAGCCTCAAACCTAGGTCAGATGTTGCAAAAAATCTGCCTCGCTGATGGAGTCGATTTGGTCAACATCGTACGTAAGCCTGAACAAGCTCAGTTGCTTCGTGACATCGGTGCAACTTACGTATGTGATTCAAGCCTGCCAACCTTCGCCGAAGATTTGAAAGCGGCTATTGTTGCTACCGGCGCGTACCTTGCGTTCGATGCAACCGGTGGTGGTCAACTAGCCAACCATATTTTGGCCGCTATGGAAGTTGCAGCTAACGAAACAGCTACTGAATACAGCCGTTATGGATCAGCGCAATACAAGCAAGTTTACATTTATGGCGGCTTGGAGCGCAGCCCAACTACGCTGACTCGTAGCTACGGTATGCAGTGGGGGTTAGGCGGTTGGTTGTTAACACCATTTTTGCAAAAAATTGGTCAAGCGCGCGCAGGTGAGTTGCGTCAACGTGTAGCAGATGAAGTACGTACAACTTTTGCGAGTAGCTATGCCGAAGAAATTTCCCTCGCTCAGGCCTTGGATTTGGACGTGCTGAAGACTTATGCGCTGCAAGCAACAGGTCAAAAGTACCTAGTGAATCCCAGCCTATAAGAACGAAAGACAGCGACGGGTACTAATCGATTGGGCCTTCGGCCAACTGGGTTAGTACCTCTTCGCGAAACAAATTATCGTTGTGTAAATACTAGCAACGTAAACGAGATAACTGAATCGGGGGAGTTATGTTGATCAAGAATGATACTTGTAACCTAGTGTTGGTAGCTGGGCTGGTGGCAGGCCTTATGGGTTGTGCTGCCCCGGAAGAAGGTGTTGGTAGCAATGCAGCGTTAGCGGATGAGTCTGGCATGCAGACGCAAGCAGCCGCAGGTGTTGTATCCGTTAATCCTCTGAAAAACGCCTACTTTGGCGATACGCACATTCATACTGAACTTTCTTTTGACGCGTTTTTATTCGGTACGCGCCGCACTCCTAACGATGCTTATCTTTTTGCGAAGGGCGCCGGTATTGAGCACGCCAGTGGCTTTGAGATGAAAATGCAAAAGCCGTTAGACTTTTTGGCTGTTTCCGACCACGCTTTTTATCTGGGTATGATGCGCGAGATGGCGAGTCTAGACAGCCCCTATGCAAATGAGGCCATGGCCGCAGCGGTTCGCGGTGCAACCACACCGGAAGGATCTCAAGCAGGTTTTGCCGCCGTGCTTGGTCATTTGCGCAGTCAAACTGGCGAAACCAAAGACCCAATAAATGACCTAAGTGTTGCGCGTTCCGCGTGGCAGGAAATCATTGAAGCTGCTGAGCGCCACAATGATCCGGGCAACTTCACCACATTTGTCGCCTATGAATACACAAGTTCCGGACCGGCTTTTGAGAACTTGCACCGCAATGTGATTTTTCGCGGTAGTGAAGTGCCTGAGCAACCTTACAGCCGATTTGACTCGATCAATCCAGAAGGCCTTTGGGCATGGATGGATGAGCAGCGCGCTTTAGGCCGCGAGTCTCTGGCTATTCCGCACAACTCCAACGGGTCTAATGGTTGGATGTTTCCTATGAATAATTGGGCCGGTGAACCTATTGATGCCGAGTATGCGCAAACCCGTATGCGTAACGAACCTTTGGTGGAAAACACGCAGGTGAAAGGGACTTCGGATACCCACCCCATGCTTTCACCTAATGATGAGTGGGCGGATTTTGAAATTATGCCTTTGCGCATAGCCACCGATGTGCAATCTCAACCCAACGGCAGTTATGTGCGCGAAGCGTATTTGAACGGCCTGTTGATTGAGTCAAAAGTTGGCGCAAACCCCTACAAATTTGGCGTGATTGGCGCATCCGATACCCACAATGCAGCGGGCTCATTCGAGGAAGACAACTATTGGAGCAAAACCGGTGTATTAGATTTTGAACCTTACCGCCGGGGCAGCGTGCCCACGCCTACCTCAACACCAGAGTCGCCCGAGTATCTTGACCCAGCGTCCAAATATTGGGGTGCATCGGGTTTAGCGGGTGTTTGGGCTGAGTCGAATACTCGTGAGGCGATTTTTGACGCTATGCGTAGAAAAGAAACGTTCTCTACCAGTGGTTCGCACATCAAGTTGCGTTTCTTTGCCGGTTACGACTTTGATCAATCTTTACTCAATGCCCAAGACAACATTGCGCAGGCTTATGCCAACGGTGTACCTATGGGGTCTGATTTAACGGTTCAAGGTGAACGCAAACCCAGCTTCTATGTTTGGGCATCCCGTGATCCAGACACTCAGCCACTGCAACGTTTGCAAATGGTTAAGGGTTGGGTTGAGGACGGTAAGACCCAAGAACGGGTAATGGACATTGCCTGTTCTGATGGTCAGACGGTGGATGCGCAAACTGCTCGATGCGGCGATAACGGTGCTCGCGTTAATGTGGCGGATTGCACTGTGACACCGAATAAGGGCGACAGTGAGCTTTCTGCGGTTTGGCAAGACCCAGATTATGATCCAGCCCAGAAAGCGTTTTACTACGTTCGCGTGCTGGAGAATCCAACATGTCGCTGGTCAACATACGATGCCATTGCCGCAGGGGTTGCACCTCGGCCTGACATGCAGTCCACCATTCAAGACCGCGCTTGGTCGTCGCCAATATGGCTAACCAAATAACTGGATGATCTACCAGCTGAAAGTTGTAAAAGCATAAAAAAGCCCGGTTATACCGGGCTTTTTTTATCGGCCTAAACTACTTATGCCTAGGTGTTTTGTGCGGCGAACTACAGATCCGCGCAGGCTTGATAAGCCAGATCGTAGCTTTTACAGCGCGCTTCGTGGTCGTGTATTTGCGCCACTATAATTAACTCGTCTGCGCCAGTTTTGGCCAAAAATTCTGCGGTCTGTGCTCTTACTTGATCAATATTGCCCACGGCTGCCGCAGAACTCACTTGAGTCATTAGCGACTTCTCCATTTCTGTGAGGTTATTCTCAAAATCTTCTTCGGGTTTGGGCAGAGGCCCCGCTTTGCCTTGGCGCAAGTTTAAGAACGCGCGCAGGCCAGAACTGCGCAGCAGCATGGCTTCCTCTTCGGTATCTGCTGCGCAAATATTAAAGCCTAAGATCACGTGGGGTTTGCTCAGTTGCTCTGAGGGTTCGAACTCTTGCCGATATAAAGCGATGGCACGCATCATTGCCTCAGGCGCGAAATGCGAAGCAAAGGCGAAGGGCAGGCCAAGGATGGCGGCCAGTTGGGCGCCAAATAAACTTGAACCAAGAATATACATTGGAATATTGCTGCCTTCGCCAGGTACAGCGGTGACTCGTTGGCCGGGACCACGCTGGTCGCTAAGGTAGCCTTTTAGTTCTATAACATCTTGTGGGAACTGGTTGGGGTCGCTATTCAGCGTACGGCGCAGCGCATGAGCGGTTACACCATCTGTACCCGGCGCGCGCCCCAGGCCTAAGTCTATGCGTCCGGGGTGCAGGGCTTCTAATGTGCCAAACTGCTCCGCCACCATCAGTGGTGAATGATTGGGTAGCATAATGCCCCCAGATCCCACGCGAATTTTTGATGTGCCCGCAGCAATGTGACCAATGACCACCGAGGTAGCCGCGCTGGCAATGCCGCGCATATTGTGGTGTTCGGCGACCCAATAACGATGGTAGCCAGCGGACTCTGCGTGTTGCGCCAGAGAGCGGCTGTTGTTCAGGGCTTGGCGAGCGTCGCCACCCTCTGCAATGGGGGATAAATCGAGAACAGATAATACGGTCATGTGCACTACTGAATAATTTTTAGTTGACCAATAGTAGTCATTCTCTGAAGCCGTGTAATCAGCAAATGCATGAAAGTTTCGGTAATGTGGCCTAAATCGACGCCGACAAACCTGTGATGTCGAGATAGCAACAACGCGTTGGCTCGGCGAAAAACTACCACTTGTAGATACCCATTCGCTATCTATTTGATAAGTTTGCTATGCAGGTGATGTAGGGTGATTTGTTTAAGTTCGAGTTTGTTAACTGCCCGAATTTAAGGTCGGATTTAGAGATTCAGATATCGGATAAAGATTGCTCGTTTCCGCCAGGGCTTTTAACTGCGCTGGTGATCTAATGGAAAACGGCGGTGGCAATTAAACTGCCGGAAATTTAGAGTTTGAAAATGGCAGTCTTCATGAAAGGCTTGAAAGACAGATGTTTGAAATTGCACGATGTGCACTCAATTCGACTCCTAAAATTTCTGCGGGAGTGAATCTAATAAAGGTGAGATATGCATAAATACTTATTTTTCTCGGTGGCGCTTTTTGGGCTGGGCCTCAGTGCTTGTCAAAGCCCAGTACCTCCGGCAGATGAATCCACTCAAACCAAGGATCCGGTTGAGTTTTTACGTAATGTGGAAGCCGAGTCGTTGGAATTGGACAAAGAGGTGGGCGCGGCCTATTGGGTGCGCTCAACCCATATTACCCCGGACACTGGGATCTTGGCCGCCAAAGCTGGCGAGCGTCAGTTGGCATTTCAAAGCAGAGTCATTGAGCAGGCCCGGGATTATAAAGGCCTGCCCATGGATGCGGAAACGGCCAGGGGTATAGAGCTGATTCTGCGCGGATCCTCCTTGCCAGCGCCAGACGATGCCGCGAAGCGTGCTGAGCTTTCGCAGTTGGCTACAGATTTAGAGGGCATGTATGGCGCGGGTGAGTACTGTGACCCCAACAACGACGTCTGTTCAACGTTGCCTGAGTTGGAGAATATCCTTGCCAAATCTCGCGATTACTCAGAGCAGCTCAATGCCTGGACTGGGTGGAGAACCGTTTCGCCACCTATGCGCCCTATGTACGAGCGCTTTGTAGAATTGGCTAATGAAGGTGCGCGCGAAGTGGGCGCAAAAGACCTTGGTGATTTATGGAAAGGCGGCTACGACATGGGCGTGGCGGAGTTCGAGCAGGAGAGCGAACGTCTGTGGTCTCAAGTTGAGCCGCTTTATGAAGAATTGCATTGCCATGTGCGCGCACAGTTAGGCGCAAAATATGGCGAAGACTTGGTGCCAAGTAACGGTCCTATCCCTGCGCACCTTTTGGGTAATATGTGGTCGCAGTCTTGGGGCAATATTTATGACTTGTTAGAACCCTATCCCGGTGTTGCCTCATTAGATGTGAATAAAGCGCTGGTTGACCAAGAATATGATGCAGTGCGTATGACTGAAACCGCTGAAGCGTTTTTCACTTCACTAGGCCTGCCTGAATTGCCCGACAGTTTTTGGCAAAATTCTATGCTCACCAAGCCAGCAGACCGAGATGTGGTTTGTCATGCCAGTGCCTGGGATTTAGATAACGGTAACGATCCGCGCATCAAGCAGTGTGTAGAGGTGAATGAAGAGCAGTTGTCTACTTTGCACCATGAGTTAGGCCATATCTATTATTACCTAATGTACAAAGAACAGCGCCCGTTGTTTAAAGGCGGTGCCCATGATGGATTCCATGAAGCCATTGGCGACACTATCGTTTTATCTATGACCCCAGCCTATCTGAAAGAAAAGGGCCTAGTGCCTGAAGTGACCCGAAGTGAACAGGCAACCATTAACGAACAGATGAAGTTGGCGTTGGATAAGATTGCGTTCTTGCCCTTCGGTAAGCTCATTGATCAATGGCGTTGGCGTGTATTTTCAGGCGAAATTACGCCAGAGAATTACAACGCGGGTTGGTGGGATTTGCGCACACGTTATCAAGGTATTGCACCCGCTGTTGCGCGTACGGAAGCAGATTTTGATCCAGGCGCCAAATTTCATATTCCTGGCAATACGCCGTATACCCGTTACTTTTTGTCTCATGTGATGCAGTTTCAGTTTCATAAAGCGCTATGCGAGGCGGCGGGCAATACAGGGCCGTTGCATGACTGCTCCATATACAACAATAAAGCCGCTGGGGAAAAACTGGGTCAGATGTTGAGCATGGGAGCTAGTCAGCCTTGGCCAGAGGCCATGTATGCGTTAACTGGGCAGCGGACAATGGATGCGTCGCCTATCATAGATTATTTCCAGCCGTTAATGGGTTGGCTGCAAGAGCAGAACAAAGGTCGGCAGTGTGGTTGGTAGCAATGACTAAGCTTGCCGGTCTTTAACTTAGGTGGAGGCGTCCGATGAATAAGTATCGTGTTTACGGCGATATGCTTTCCGGTAATTGCTACAAGATAGCAATGTTGTTGGAGTTTATGGGTGTGTCCTATGACTGGGAGGCTGTGGATGTTTTGTCCGGTTATACCCAAAGTCCTGAGTTCAAACAGCTAAATGCCAATGCCAAAATTCCGCTATTGGAGATCACGGATAGTGAGGCCGGGGGCAAAGAATATTTGTCCGAGTCTAATGCCATTTTGAATTACTTGGCTGAGGGTTCTGAGTATCTACCCGCCGCTGGTCTGGCGCGAGGGCGGGTATTGCAATGGCAATTTTTTGAACAATATAGCCACGAGCCTTATATTGCGGTTGCGCGTTTTATAAAGCACTTCCTTGGATTACCAACTGAGCGCCAAGGTGAGTTTGCAAGTAAGCAGGCGGGTGGGCATAAAGCCTTGGCGATTATGGATGCGCAATTGAGTAGAACGCCTTATTTAGCTGGCGAGGGTCTGACTATTGCGGATATCTCGCTTTACGCTTACACGCATGTGGCCCCAGACGGCGGTTTTGATCTAACTGAGTACGCCAATATTTTGGCGTGGATGGCCAGAATTGAGGCGCTGCCAAATTACTTGCCCATGCAAAATAATATTGCCGACTGATTTTTCGCAGCTTTTTATGACTTTGCTCTGATTTTGTTATGAGTTAGCTATGACCTTGCCGTAGGTATTCGCTGGCAACAAACCATTGTTCTCTGACGCTTGCTAAAAATTAGCGAGTCCAGCGGTTGGGAATCATGTCTTCTACTAGCTGATTAATACTGAATGCGTGCAGATCTTTTTCTTCGGCTACTGACATAGCGAACTTCGACACACTATTTGAGCGGGTATACACCAGCACTTTTGGATATTGCTGCTTAATCCATAGCGCCGTGCGCAAATTGTCGCGTTCATTACCTGTGCCCAATATCACCACAGTGTTTTCTAAGCTCAGGTCAATTTTACTCGAGACATTGCGCCACACTTCAGGGTGGGAAATGTCCCCTAGGAATACAGAGCGTTGATAATCTTTGCCCAGACTTTGCTGTTCCTCAACAACCTGAATACGGCGCTCAGCGTCTTGGTCAATCAGAGCCACATGGGAGAGCTCTCTGCCAGCAGTTCTTTCCAATTGCTCCAATACGGATTGGCCAAAGCGCCCAAACCCAGCGATAACGACATTGTCGCGGTTATGGGTGCGGCGAAAATGCTCGACTAAGTTGTTGCGTACAAAACCCAGCGCAGCAAGGTTGTAAGTATTGAAGATAATACAGTGACGACCCAGAGAGGTGCGCAGCAAACTGCGCATAAAGCGCAGGTTTTGGCAGTGTACGACCACGCGGAATTTCAAGTTAGGGGCTACGTCTAAAACTCGCGTTGCCGCCTCAAAGGCTTGGTAGTCATCGTTGCCTAATAGCAACACTCGGCGGGCTTTGGGCAAGGCAAGTTTCTTCAGCGAGAAGCCCAAGGTGAGGTCACCGACGACGGTCACCACGCCATAACGCTGCTGTAATTCTTGCTCGCGAATGGAGTTGAAATGATCATCTACCACAATGACTCGATCATGAGGCGACTGTCTGCGCAGCATACGCAAATAACTGGTTGTCAGGTCTCCTGAACCAAAAATCACAATATGGTTTTCTAAGTTACGCAGCAGCCATTGCTGTGGGTTAATGACTCGGATGACGGCTTCTATGACCGCGGATGCGGTGAGCAAGGGCGCGCCAAAGTATGTGATCCAGAGTAAGCCCCGAGCCCATACTGGGCCGCCAGTGGGCACGCCAAGGTCTAATCCGCCGACAACGAATAAACCCAAAATGTAGTAGATCTGCACAGCCAGACCGTCGCTTTCGGTAAATGGCCGCTCACTTAGGGTGACTCCGGCAGCGAAACTGCCTAGGCCGAGTACAAACAACGAAGCTACTGCGATCCATCTCCAGCCTAAACTTTTGTTTGTTATTGTTTCGAGAGCCATGTGCTCAGGCCAATCCAGTTGCTAGTATCAGAGCATTCTATTCCGGGGAGGAGACAATGTCAGAGTTTTCGACAATTCAGTATGAAATAAATGACGCCGTTGCGCGTATTACCCTTGATCGCGTGGACATGCGCAATGCGCAGAACAAAAAAATGCTCTACGAGCTCAACGAAGCCTTCGATTTGGCCGCTCGAGATGACGAAGTCAAAGTCATTGTACTGGCCGCCAATGGGCCGCATTTTTCCTCTGGTCACGATTTGGCAGACAAAGAAAAAGTCACAGATTTTGCTCAAGTGAGTAACTGGGGTGGCTTTGACAAGCCCGGTGCTGAGGGCCATCAAGCGCAAGAGGAAGAGATTTATCTGGGTTTATGTTGGCGCTGGCGCAACTTGCCTAAGCCAACGATTGCCGAGGTTCAGGGCAAGGTCATTGCCGGTGGGCTGATGCTGGTCTGGGTCTGCGATTTGATTATAGCTGCTGATGACGCCACGTTTTCGGATCCGGTGGTGGCCTTTGGCGTGAATGGCGTTGAGTACTTTGCCCACCCTTGGGAATTTGGTGTGCGTAAGGCGAAAGAACTGTTGTTCGCTGGCGGGCGTATTTCAGCAGCGGAAGCTAAATCTTGCGGTATGGTCAACCACGTGGTGCCTAGGGAAGAGTTAACGGGTTTCACTCAGCAGATGGCCGCACGGATCGCTCAGCGACCGAGCATGGGCTTAAGGCTGGCCAAGCAAAGTGTCAACCAAGCGCAAGATGCGCAAGGTCTATGGACCGCACTGCAGTCGGCCATGGGCTTACAGCAGTTGGGTCATGCGAATAATCAGATCGTGCATGGGATGATTGTTGATCCCAGCGGTGCCGATATCATTCGGAAAGAGGCGAAAGAGAAGTAGCTGTGAGCGGCTAATACCCGCTGAAACCGCTTAAAGCTTCAGGCAGGTATCCCTCTCCAAAGAAAGAAAAAGTCCAGAGGAGAGGCTAATCCTCTCCAAAAAGTCCAGAGGAGACGGGGATCCTGTTGGAAACAAAAGAGAGAGGGTACCCGCTTTACCGCCCAGTAAATTCAGGCTTACGCTTTTCAAGAAACGCCTTTAGGCCTTCTTCAAAATCCTCACTTTGAAATAGACCATGTAGGTGCATCATCAGGTGATCTACTGAAGTGTCATAAGACTCCTCCATGCCCATGCGCATCATGCGCTTGGTGGTCTGTACCGCGACAGGTGCATTGTCTGCAATCTCCTGAGCCCAGGTCATAGCGGTGTCCATCAGCTCTTCATGGGGCACCACAGTATTGACTAAGCCCAGCGACAGGCTCTCTTCTGCACCTACCGTACGCCCTCTGTAGTAGAGCTCCGCAGCTTTTGCCCAACCCACAAGCTTGGGTAGAAGCCATGTGCCGCCACTCTCAGGCACCACATTTCGTCTAGCAGTAACAGCGGCCATTTTGCCCTTATCAGACATGATGCGTATATCGCACAGCAGGGTCATGTCCATGCCATAGCCCGCTGCCGCGCCGTTAACTGCGCAAATAATGGGCGTGTCGCAATGCCACATGACATTAATAGGTGCGTCGCGCAGATCAAATAGCTTGCGCGCTGGTCGGCTATTGCCCCCAGCGTCTTTGGCTTCGCTGTCGCGTCGGTCGCTGGTGTCGATTAGGTCAAGGCCCGAGCAAAACCCGCGCCCGCTGCCGGTGAGCACAATGCAGCGTATTTCTGGATCTTTGTCTGCCTCTACCACTTTACGCGATAGCTCGTCGAGCATGTCTCGGCTGATGGCGTTAAGCCGGTCAGGTCGATTCAGTGTTAAAACTAAGATGTGTTGCTGTTGCTCAACTAAAAGTTGCGGTGTTGAAGAAGCTGATATCGTCATTTTTACCGTCCCTTGAATGCGTGTTTGTCCATGTTAAGTACCTTTTCATTGGTAAGAAAGTACCGCAAACTACTCGCGCTCGTTTTTGTGTATCGCTTTTAGGGGAAATTTTTATTCGCGTTTTTATTCTTATGGGCCTCTTGCTGGCCCAGTCGGTGAGCTATGGGCCGGTTTTAGCGGCCAATGCTAGTAGTAACTATTCCCAATCTGGTCCATCTGGTGGTGTTGTCATTGGTAGCTTTGCGAATGAAGCCAACGCACGCAGGGCGTCCTCGCTGGCGTTCACAGCGCTGGCCAATCGCGGCGTGAATGCAGATTTACAGATTATGCCTTCTGCGAATAATGGTCAGGCCCTATTCCGAGTCATTGCGTTGCCACAAGCGGACGCCTCCAGTCGTCGGCTGTTATCGACATTGCGCGACAATGGTTATGCCAGCGCATGGCACATGAACGATGTACCTAACGTGGGCATAGTGCCTGCTGCGCCAGAGCAGCCCACGGCTGTTACCCTCAACGAGCAATCCCAGCAAGCCTTTGCGACGCCTGTGTCGGCCAACACATCTGTTAATTCTGGGGAAGAATCTACTAGGAAATTACCGCAACTGCTCAATACGAGTGCTGGCGAGCAAACGGTTTATGGCACTGAAGCCGGCGTAGATTTAAACAAGCTAGCAATGGCAACGTTTGTTGATGCAGAGGTTGGCGTTGAGATTGACGGCAAGATAGATGAAAGTGTTTGGCAAGATATCGCCTACTTCGACAATATGCGGGTGTCTATTCCCGACATTGGAACGCCGGGTAAATACGCAACAAAAATGCGCATGTTTGCCACAGAAAAGGGCATGTACATCAGCGCGGACATGGAGCAGCCTCAAGACACGCTGGTGCGCCGCATGTCCAGACGGGATGATTTCATTGACCGCGATGTTTTTGGCGTAACTCTGGATGTTTCAGGCGAAGCAAAAATTGGCTATTGGTTTTTCATTGCCCTTGGTGACAGCCAATCTGACGGTAAGGTTCTGCCTGAGCGGCGTTACCAAAGAGATTGGGATGGCCCTTGGGTGGGTAAGTCGGCAGTAACGGAAAACGGCTGGAGTATCGAAATGTTCTTGCCGTGGTCCATGATGAGCATGCCCGCAACCGCAGGCGCGCGCGATATTGGTTTTGCGGCAAGTCGAATCATTTCCCATGCTAATGAGCGTTATCAATGGCCGGGTTATGGGGTGACCAGTGCGCGCTTTGTTTCAGCCCTGAATAAGATTGAAGTGCAGGGCGTTCAGCCCCGCGCGCAAATGGCGATGATACCCTTTATCGCAGCAACGTCGGATCAGGTATATAACGAATCTGATGTGAGAGTAGGTGCGGACCTATCTTGGAAGCCGTCGCCAAAGGTGCAGTTGTCCGCAACCGTTAATCCTGACTTTGGCGCTGTTGAAGCCGATGACGTGGTTTTAAACCTCACAGCCAGCGAAACTTTTTTTCCAGAAAAGCGACTGTTTTTCTTAGAGGGTAGTGAAATTTTTAATGTCATGCCGCGTGATGATTTTAGTGCCTTGTATAGAATTGCGCTGAATGAAGACTACGCCACAACATCAAGGCGCGTTTACTTGAATGACTTTGTGCCTGTACCTGTTTCCCTTCTTAATACTCGTCGTATTGGTGGTACAGCCAATCAAGTTGGTATTCCAGCTGGCCTGACACCAGAGCGCGGGCAACGCGATGTACCAACAGATTTGTTGGGAGCGGCGAAAGTCACTGGGACTAATGGTTCTTTTCGTTATGGTGCGTTGACTGCGGTGGAAGACGATGTTTCTTGGTTGGCACGTAACAATGCAAATGAGCTGGTGAAGATATCTGATGATGGCCGGGAGTTTGCGGTAGCGCGGCTAAGCTACCAGCTAGCAGGCGAGGCGAAAAAATCAGTAGGGTATATGGGTACGTTCACCAGCGGTCCGCTATACGATGCTGAGATTCACAGTGTCGACGGCCACTACACAAGCAGTGATGGTCGTCTCATTGCGGATGGTCAAGTGATTATGAGTGACCGCGATGAAGTCAGCGGCTATGGCGCTTTGTTTGATGTTCTCTACGCCAGCAAGCCAAACCTTCGGCATAAATTTGAATTAGACATCATGGACGATCAAATTAATTTCAACGACTTAGGTTTTTTGCGTCGTAACGATTACGTCAAAGGCCGTTATGTGATGCTTTACAATAAGCAGAACCTAACGGAAAAGTTGACTAACTTTCGCTCAGCTTTTTCGGTGCAACAACAATACAACCTAGAACAAGGCCAGGTGACAGACAGTGCTGTGCTTTGGCGTACCTCGGTGGTTTTGCCTGGTCGCAATACCCTCAGAACGGGTATCGGCTTTTTACCAGAACGCTATGAAGACATAGACAGTCGGGGCAACGGTGCCTACCGGGTGGATGCAGGTGGTTGGTTTGAGATGTTGGTAGCCACCGATGCAAATAAAATGTTCAGTTACTCAGCGGGTATAACTGCGCAACAAGAGCATTTGGGCGACGTAACCTACGGCGCGTCGGCGGGAGTGACCATTCGTCCACTAGATGTATTGAGTATGGACTTCGATTTGCGTTATAAGAAACGCAACGATTGGTTGGTCTACCAAGGAAATCGCGACTTTGCCAGCTTTGATGGTGATGAATGGCAACCTAGCTTTGACCTTAATTGGTTTATTGCGCCAGGCCACCAACTGCGTTGGAACATGCAGTGGGCAGGCGTACGCGCCGAGGACACGGGTTTTTATACCATACCGGTGGGCGATGGCGATTTGCAGGCAGGGGTTAGAACGCAAACTGATTACGACTTTAACTTGGGTGTTTTTACCACCCAGTTAAGATACCGGTGGGAAATTGCGCCGCTGACAGACTTTTACTTAGTCTATAACCGGGGTAACGCTCTACGCAGTGGTGATGAAACCGATGTCACTGATTTGTTTTCTGACAGCATCCAAGACCCGGTTATAGATTCAGTGGTTGCAAAGCTGCGCTACCGGTTTGGTAATTAGTACGGCAACTAATAGAGTAAGAGATAGAGTAAGAAATACAGTAAGAAATACAGTAAGAAATACAGTAAGAAACGCAGATGCAACAATAGTTGCATCGACAGTAACGAAAGAGCTGAGTTTTTTCTGACAGGCGATGGCAATCGGCGCCTGATTAGAAATTGTTTTATCAGTTGAATCGAAAGCTTGGGGCGAAGCCATTTGATGCAAAGGCATCGAGCGAGAATGGCTCAGTCGGCTAAGTAGATTTGCTACAGCAAAAGAACCCAGGCATCAGAATCTGGGGAATAACAAAAAGTGTTGGAACAGTTCTTGGGGCTACTAACGAGGCATTTGTGCCTTTAAGGGAGAGTCTGGCGGTATATATTCTGCTGCACTCTTTGGCGCGTGAACGAAAGTTCTCGGGCCGTAATTAATGGGAGAGGAAAGGTGATGTTTAAAAAAGTTCGAGACTTAATGTTGGTAGTGGCAGTGATGCTGATGATCGCGCCGGTAAGCGCCAAGGAAATAGGAAGCGCAAAGCCAGAGCGGCAAGGGTTTTCTAGCGAACGTTTGGAGAAACTTACCCAATTAATGAACGCCAAGGTTGATGACGGCACCATGGTCGGTGGTATGGGCATGATCGCACGCAACGGCAAAATAATTTATAGCCAAACTTACGGGCAAGCTGACCGCGAAGCGGGCAAAGCGATGACCGATGACGCCATTTTTAGAATTTACTCTATGACTAAACCCATCACCGGCGTTGCGCTGATGATGCTCTACGAAGAAGGCAAGTTCCGCCTGAACGACCCCATTGCAATGTATATTCCAGAAATGGCCAATTTGCAGGTTGCGCTTTCAACCGCAGGCACGGGCATTGTTTCTGATGGCACGACCAGCACCACTATTGGCAGTGGTGATGAATCCCTCGTGGGCCAAACACGTAAACCCACACGTCAGCCCACCATTCGCGACCTCATGACGCATACAGCGGGTTTAACCTACGGTGTTTTTGGTAACACCGAAGTAGATCAAGCTTATCGCGAGGCTGGGTTATTGGGCGATATGGACTTAAAAGCGTTCGTTACCGCCTTAGGTAAATTACCGTTGCAGTACGACCCGGGCAGCCAGTGGCACTACAGTGTCTCTGTGGACGTTCAGGGCTATTTGGTAGAAGTGCTTTCAGGCATGAAGTTCAGTGAGTTTTTGCAGCAGCGTATATTCGGACCACTAGACATGAAAGACACTGCCTTCAAGGTAAATGAAGGCAATAAGGATCGTTTAACTCAGCTCTACAAGCCTGAAGGCGTTACTGCTGGTAATTTCTTTGCGCCCTCAACGGGCGACGGACTCGAGGTTGCAGACGCATTTGTCAGTGCTGGTTATATATATGGGAGCAAGTTTGAAAGCGGTGGTGGTGGCTTGATTGCAACAGCGCGCGATTACCTTCGCTTTAGCCAGATGATGTTGAACGGCGGTGTTTTACATGGCGTGAGAATTCTCTCGCCCAAAACCGTAGATCTGATGACAACAAATCATATTGGTGATTTGGGCCTAATCTTTGGCAGAAAGGGCATTGGTTTTGGGCTAGGTTTTGCCGTTGTACTGAATCCCGGTGACGTCGGCGAAGTCAGCTCAGCTGGCGAGTATAACTGGGGCGGTTTAGCAGGTACGCGTTTTTGGATTGATCCCCAAGAGCAGTTGATTGGACTGTTTATGGTGCAGAGTGTTCCCCATCGCACGCGTCTTGCAGGCGACTTTAAAGTGATGACTTATCAGGCTTTAGTTGAAAAAGAGTAACCACTCAATTTATTCTGTAGTAGCAGATTCGAGGGCCCTAATTTGGGCTCTTTTTTTTGTGCTTATTTTTGGCTCTATTTTTAGTTCTATCTTTAGTTTTATGTTGCGCCTGATATTTGCGCCTTTTGTTCCGGGCTTTGCTCAAGAAACTCGTGAGATGTTTCTAACTTTTACTGATACTGGTATTCATGAAAAAAATTATTCTCTTGCTGCTCATCTTGTCGTTGCCTCTCGTGGGTATGAATTTGGTTGGTCTGTCTCCCTTTGATTTGAAAGCCAACGTGCAGGTGGGTACGGGCATTGCAGCCAAGCTTGCGTGCTCGGGTCGCTACCTATCTGGTTTTGATGCTCAACAAGTTGTCGCCGATATTGCCTCTTACTCTCCCGCAGCACAGTTGCTCGCTATTGACTATGACGATGCCGAGCAGACTGCCAGCGCCAGCCTATTCGGTTTAGGGGCCACGCAGGCCAAGTTTCGACCAGGCATAGGCTGTACCTTGGTGCGCGCAGGCAGTGAGCAGCTTGATGAAATTCAGGTGCCCAAAATGCAACAATCGTTACAGCCTTGGCCCCAAGGCTCTATGGTTAATAGTTTAGACAATGGCGCGCAAAGCCAGTTAGAAAAAATGCTGGTCAAGGATAACGACGAAGGTTTGCAGACGCGGTCACTTTTGGTGGTGCGCAATGGATCAATAATCAGTGAAGCTTACGCCGAAGGTTTTTCTCCACAAACGCCTTTAATGGGTTGGTCTATGGCAAAAACCCTCTCTGCCATTATGCTCGGCCATTTAGCCCACAGCGATGACTTGGCTATGGACGAAGCTAATTTGTTTGTTGAGTGGGCCCAGGATGAGCGTCGGAATATTACGTTGCACCAGTTATTACAAATGAGCAGTGGCTTGGATTTTTCTGAAGTTTACGCGCCGGGGAGCGACGCCACGCGCATGCTATTTGTTGCGGCTAGTGCTTCAGGTGTCGCTAAAGCCAGCGCGTTGATTCATGCTCCGGGCAGCCATTTTTCTTACTCTTCAGGCACTGCCAATTTGCTCTCAGAAGTGTTCGTTAATCGGACCGGCGGCGCGCAGTCTGCGGTAGATACTTTGCATAACGAAATTTTAGCGCCCATGGCCATGGCTCACACCACATTAGAGTTAGATGCCAATGGGGTGTTTATGGGCAGTTCCAATATATATTCCAGTACTCGAGACTGGGCGCGTCTAGGTTTGTTGATGTTGCAGAAGGGTGAACTCAACGGTCATCGAATTGTAAGTGAGCAATGGGTAGAGCAAGCGACAAGCCCCAACAGTAGCGATAACGAGCGTGCTTATGGTTATCAGGTTTGGCTGAATGAGGGTGACAAGGCATTGCGTTGGCCGGACCTGCCAGCGGACGCCTATGCTTTTACCGGTAACCGTGGCCAGCGCGTGATGATCATTCCTTCCCAGCAAACACTCATTGTGCGTATGGGGTGGAGTAGTGTGGGCTACCCGGACAATGTGCGTTTTCCACAGCTTTTAGCGTTGTAGAGGCGGGCGGGGTGCCTGTTGGTAAGTAGGTTGAGTGCTCTTTCTGGCGCAGCTCTCTTAAGCAAGCACTGCGTCTCAAGGGCTGCTCTTTAAGCACTTCTCACCAAACGTTGGCCCCTTAAGCACTGGCCCTTAAGCGCTGTGACCATTGTCGGACTTAATAAAATCCGCGCCTCGCTCTGCAATCATCACAGTCGGTGCGTTGGTGTTGCCTGAGGTGATGGTCGGCATAATAGACGCATCAATCACTCGCAGCCCAATAACCCCATGTACCTGTAGGCGATCATTCACCACAGCCAATGGATCATTACCCATTTTACACGTCCCTACAGGGTGAAATATCGTGGTGCCTAAATCTCCTGCGGCGGATGCCAAGTCCTCTTCCGAGGTTAAATGCGCGCCGGGTTTCAACTCTTTAGGGTTGAAGGGCTGCAGCGCCGGTGCTGACATTATCTGTCGAGTGAACTTCAATCCTGCTACCGCAACATCTAGGTCCTCCTGAGTGGATAGGTAGTTGGGTTTTATGGCGGGCGCTGCTGCTGGGTCAGTCGAGGTGATAGATATACTGCCCCGGCTGGAAGGCCGTAGATTACACACCGAAGGGGTAATCGCATCATACTTATGCAGTGGTGAGCCAAACTTGTCTAGCGAAAGCGGTTGTACATGCCATTCGATATTTGCAGAAGCCTGGCTGGGGTCGCTTTTGGCAAATGCGCCAAGTTGCGACGGCGGCATTGTCATGGGTCCGGTTTTATTAAAAAAATACTCAAGGCCCATTTTTGCCATACCCCAAGGGTATTTTGCCCTGCGGTTTAGCGTCACGGTATTGTCCACAGAGTAAATGGTTCTAATCTGCAAATGGTCCTGCAAATTATTACCTACGCCGGGCAGCTCGCGTTTCGCTTCAATACCGTGTTGTTGGAGCAACTGCGGCTCGCCAATGCCAGAAAGCTGCAAAATTTGCGGCGAGGCCACTGCGCCAGCGGCCAGTAGCACCTCTTTTCTAGCAGTTATCAATTGCGCCTGGCCTTTGTGATGTACATGCACACCCGTGGCAACCAAGCCCTTGTCGGTTTGTTCCAACGCCAGTTTTTGTACCATGGCCTCGGTCATTACAGTGAGGTTGGGGCGTTTTTGCGCGGTGTCTAAAAATGCGCGCGCTGCGCTCCAGCGCTTGCCCGAGCGCTGATTCATTTGGAAGTAGGCGTTACCAAAGTTGTCGCCAGTGTTGAATTCTTTGATTTTGGGTATGCCGGTCTGCGCCGCGGCTTCACGCCAAACGTCAAGTATTTCCCAATTCACCCGGCGTTCTTCCACCCTGAGTTCGCCGCCGCTGCCATGAAAATCATCGGCGCCGTGTTGGTAGTCTTCTGATCGCCTAAATATAGGCAGCACATCGTCCCAACCCCAACCGCGGTTGCCTTGGCTGGCCCAATAGTCGTAGTCGCTTTTTTGTCCGCGCATGTAAATCATGGCGTTAATGGAAGATGATCCGCCAATAACTTTGCCTCGGGCATAGCCGATACTTCTGCCATTTAGGCCAGCTTCAGGTTCGGTAGAAAAGCACCAATCCGTGCGTGGATTGCCAATCGTGTAGAGATACCCCACGGGGATATCTATCCAAAAATAGTTATCTTTTTTGCCAGCCTCTAGCAACAGAACTTGTTTAGACGGATCTTTAGACAGCCGGTTTGCGAGCACACAACCCGCAGTGCCAGCGCCGACAATAATATAGTCGTAAGTAGACAATTGAATTTCTCCTAAACACAGCCAAGCAAAGAGCATATCAGGTATTGGCCGTCAGGGGCTGTGCTGCCGGTGGTGTAGGGTCTCGCCAGCGGCTTTCAGAGCCGAGTGCAGCAGTAGTAGTGTCTAGCTTACGAGGCGCTGGGAAGGATTGGGAAGGGTTGAGTGGCGGTGCTCAGGCGTATACAAGCCTATGCAACCGTAGCTGCTCCGGGGCCAATTAAGTTTGTAGATTCCAACGGTTGGCTATTGGCGTTGTTTAAAAAACTCGTGCAGTTTGGCGCGCTACATTTGATGAAATCCTCTAGAGAAAGTAGTCTTATCGTGAAGCTACCGCAATTTAGGGGGTTGAGTGCAACCAAACATCTTTGTAGAGGTTTTGCAAAACAGTTGTTCGCTGATTGAAAAAATCAACGCCAGAGACATGCGAAACTTGCGTCTACTTTACAAAGAAGACGCCGTCGTTGAGATAAAAGGCTTTAGCCAATTTGTTGGTGTTGAACAAATTCAGCGCTTTTGGACTGCATTGGTGTCTAGTCTGAACAGCCACATTGCCTATCGCGATGTAAAGATTGACTGTCTAGATGATGATGTTGTGAGTTTAACGGCCACTTTAACCGCCGATGGCCATAGTTTTATTGCGGTTGAACTCAACCAGTTGTGGGTTAACAGCCATGCTCGCTGGCTGATCTCCAAAAGCGACATGCTGTTGCAAGCGGGCGTGCTTAATGCCTCAGATTCGTTTTTGGATTTCATTCAAACGTTCTCTGTAAGCCTGCAAAATTGGTTGAATGGGCAAGATGTGAGCGAAGAGAACTGGTTGAGGTTGACCAATGCCTATAGTGACGAAATGGGCATTGTATTAGTCGATGGACAAAAATTTTCTGGCGTTGAAATTCGCGAGCGAGTGAAGAAATTATCTGCATGCGATCCGGATTTGGTGCTAGAGGTTTCTCAGATAGAAGTACTCACTATGAGTGATAGCTTATGCGTGGTGTCGTTTCTAGAGTCCCGACGCGTAAAAGATGAATCTAGTTTCAGTGATTTTCGCAGTACGCTGGCGTTTGCAAAAAAATCGCCTGAGGGTTGGAGTTGGCGGCACGTGCAACAAACCCAAGAGAAGTCAGGGTGAGCCAAGGTTGGTTGTGGCGGGTTTAGCTTTTATTCTTAAACTTTGGCCTTTCGGCCTTTTTGCCTTTCCGTGCAGGTAAATTTTCACCCCAATGTCCCCCGTTTCTACTGTATTGCAGTTATCGGAATAAAATAGCCGTTTGACTGTAAGTGCAATTTTGCTGCCTGAGAACGAGTTAAGTTGCTTGCTTCAATCATGAAATTGTTTTGTAAATTTACGCAATGTAGGGGTTTATCTCATGCACCAGAATACGCATATGGAAGTATTGGCGGCGAGCCAAAATTGGATAGCTGGCTTTAATCGCGGTGATTTGGCCGCAATGGTACGCGGCTACACTAAGAATGCTTCAATGCATCCACGCCCCAATCCATTGTGCTCAGGGCAGGCAGAAATTGAGAGTTTTTGGTCCGGTTTATTGGCCGCCGGTGCCAGCGAGCTGGTCTATTCTAATATTCGTCTGACCATTGAAGGTGAAGGCCGGGCGCGCTTAGCCGCAGATTGGTCAATGAATGTTGCTGCCGGTGTGATCACCAACGAGCTGTGGGTCAGGCAAGAGAACGGTGACTGGCTCATTGCTCAAGACGATTTTGATATATTGCGCCAAAGCACTGGCAGCATTGCTGAATTTGTTAGCCAGTTTCATGCCAATTTAACAGCATGGTTTTCCGGTTCCGATGACTCAGGTGCCGTGTGGTCTGCTTTAGAGCAGGCGTGTCCAGGCAATATGCTGCTGGTCTATCCCAGCGGCGCAAAACTTTCTGGCACGGAGTTTCTCCAAAGCATTAAAAACAACCCGCGTAATAATGTTGGGTTTTTGGCCACTGTTGAGCAGGTCGAGGTATTGTCTGAATCATCGGAGCAGGGCGTTGTCGCCTATGTAGAGGTACAAGTTGGTGCTGAAAAGTCAGCGACTGAGAACAGGCGTTTGGCCTTGGCTATGGTTCAGCCAAGCCCCCAAGGTTGGTGCTGGCGGTACATCCAAGAAACCAGCCACACTTAGTGGCAATCTTTGTGAGATAGATCTCAAATTGTTCCGGGACTGGCACTATATAAACCCCATATAGAGGGATCAAGAGGTAGGGTGCGCGAAATAACCTAATGAGGTGAATGGGTGCATTAGGCGGGTAGGGGGTCTTATCCCTTTACCATCCTTATACTGCCCTTTTACCCCCACTGCCCCCCTCTTACCTTCTCACTGCATGGCCTCTGATCTATTCCTGCTATTCCTATCCCTGTTCCTTCCTCACCTTGCTTGCTATCTTTACGGTAATTCGCACTGCATCGCTGAGCATTAAGTTCTTTTGTTGTCAGTGCGCCTTTATTAGGAATAGAAACTAAGGCTTACAATGAAACTATATACTGTGCCCGCTGCGCCGAACCCGACAAAAGTCATGCTCTATATCGCCGAGCGCGAAGCCGCCGGTCTCGATATGGGTATTGAACAAGTTCGCGTGAACACACTCAAAGGCGAACAAAATTCGCCTGAACATTTGCGCCGCAATCCATTTGGCGCGCTACCGGTATTGGAGTTAGATGACGGTAGATATTTGACCGAGTCGCTCAGCATCATTCATTTTCTTGACGAAACGTTCCCCGAGAACAGCATGCTGGGCATTGATCCGCTAGAGCGAAGTTTTGCGCGAGACTTAGAGCGAATTGTTGAACTGCGTATTGCGACACCCATTGCACGTTACGTGCATGTGACTAATTCACCCTTCGGCTTGCCGGCAGACCCCAAGGCCGCAGCAGAAATTGAAGCCAGCCTGCCAAAGGCGCTGGGTTATATAGAGGAAATGCTCAGTGACGGGCGCAGTCTTTTGCTTGGTGAGCGTGTTTCAATTGCAGACTGCACGCTGCAAAGCGGACTGCAGTTCGCCCGTTTTGGTAAGGCTGAGGTAATCGGCGACTACCCAAATATCCAAGCTTGGGACCAAGCCTATCGCGCTCGGCCCGCAGCCTTAGCTGTGCTTAAGTTCTAGTCGCCTGCTGGCTACCCATTGACCAAGTGTCTGGCCGGGGTATTAGGCGTACTGCTACTTCGCCGGCCAATATTGATCTTTGAGTAGACGTTTATATAGCTTGCCAGTGGGTAAGCGTGGCAGTTCGTCTAGAAAGTCTACTGACCTGGGTATCTTATAGCCCGCCAAGTGATCTTTGGCGTAGGCAATCAGCGCGTGGGCCAATGCCTCACTGCCCTCAATGCCTTGCATAGGTTGCACTACCGCTTTGACCTCTTCACCAAAATCTTCATTGGGTACGCCAAAAACGGCAACGTCTTGCACGGCCTCGTGCATGATCAGTGCGTCTTCAATTTCTCGTGGATAGATGTTTACCCCGCCAGAAATAATCATGTAGGCCTTTCTGTCGGTCAGGAATAAGAAGCCGTTTTCGTTGAGGTAGCCTACATCGCCTAATGAGGTCCAGTTGTTATGCACTGGGTGAGTAGCACTGGCGGTTTTTTCCGGCGCGTTGTGATACTCAAAATTCCTTTCCGGCAGCTCAAAATAAATTAAACCTTCATCGCCCGGCGCTTGTTCAACACCGGCTTCGTCGCAAATGTGCACAACGCATAAGTGGGCTTTGCCCACTGAGCCAGGGTTAGCCAACCAGTCCTGGGGGCCAATTATGGTGAAGCCATTGCGTTCGGTGCCCGAGTAGTATTCCCATAAAATAGGTCCCCACCAATCCATCATTTGATGTTTTATTTGCGCCGGACAGGGCGCGGCAGCATGGATGGCACATTGGTGACTGCTTAAGTTGTACTTAGACAAAGTTTGCTCGTCTAACTTAAGCATGCGAATAAACATGGTAGGCACCCACTGGGAATGCGTAATTTGATACTGCTCAATGTACTTGAGCGACAGTTCTGGGTCGAAACGTTCCATCATGACCACACTGCCGCCCAAAGCCAGCGTGCGCATACAATAGCCGAACGGCGCTGCGTGATAGAGCGGCGCGGGGGACAGGTAGACGGTGTCTGCGTTTAAGCCATAGGGATTGTTGGGTTCAACACCGGGAATACCCTGGCTGACATCCAACCCAGATAGCGGTCGTTTAATGCCCTTAGGCTGTCCGGTAGTGCCAGAACTATAAAGCATGGAGTCGCCAGCGGGCTGTTCCGCCAAAGGCGTGGTGGCTTGCTCAGCGACTGCGGTTGAGTAGTCCTCAAAGCCGTCCAGATTGTCTGAGCTTGCTCCGCGAATGAAGCGGTGCGGGCAATTTGGGATTAATTCCAAAAGCTCCGCTGTGATGTCCAAGTTGCTGGAAGTGAAAAGCACCTGGGTGCCTGAATCTTGAATAATGTAGGCAGCCTCCTCCGCGGTTAAGTAGCGGTTGATGCAGGTGATGTATAAGCCAGAGCGATAGGCGCCCCAGGCGATTTCAAAAAACGATAAGTGATTTTCCATCAAGATGGAAACGTGATCTCCAGGCTTCAAGCCTCGAGCCTGCAGTAGGTTGGCTACTTGATTAGAGCGGTTGTCTAATTCCAACCACGAAACCTCCTCGCCTGTGGCGGCGTGAATCAATGCGGGGCTATCTGGTTTTACTGTTGACCAATGTCCGGGGTACATAAACATCCTTGATTGTGAATTTGTGCTGAGTATTGGGATAAAGCTATTGGGCTGGCGTGCAAGTTGTCGCGGAGATCAAACGGCTTGCGCACATTGCATCTATTGCGTCTATTGCATCTATTGCGCAGAGCGGAAAGCAGCGTGAGATTGGCGTAGCGCCGGATTGTGTGTATCCAGCGCTTAGGAACGCCTCAGTACGTTAGAGCACTTCACCTGCGATGACTTCTAACGCCTCAGGTTGTCGGCAGCCCAATAGCATCGACGCCACGCGGCCATGATTACCTGCGGTCTTCCAGCGCTGTAAGCGTTCTTTAATTCGCTCTGCAGGGCCTACCAAGTGGCATGCATCAATGAGTTCTTCGGGCACAGCGGCAGCGGCTTCGTCTTTGCGTCCAGCCAAAAACAGGTCCTGTATCTTTACGGCTGCGTCTTCATAACCCAATGCCTTGGCATAGTTGTTGTAGAAGTTTTTGTCGCGTGCGCCCATGCCACCAATATATAGCGCCATGTTTGCGCGGATAGGCATCATGCATTGTTCCACGTCATCACCCATAGACACCGTGACAAAGGGCGAGACTTCAAATTGCGTCATGTCTTTGTCGCCGGCTTTGGCAAAGCCCTCTTGGATAGGTGCTGAAAATACGTCGTGTTTTTCAGGGTCCATCCAGATAGGGAAAAAGCCATCACAAACCTCTGCGGCAGCAGCAACACCTTTGGGCGTAATGTTTGCGGCAAAAATTGGAATGTCTTCTTCGCAGTGCAAAATACTTTTCAAAGGCTTACCCAAGCCCGTGGCACCTGCGCCGGTGTAGGGTAGTTGGTAGAGTTCGCCTTCAAAACTCAGTGGACCTTCGCGTTTAAATATCTGCTTCATAATCTGCACATATTCTTTCAGTCGTGTGACGGGTTTGCCGTAAGGTACGCCGTGCCAGCCTTCAACAACTTGGGGGCCAGATGCCCCTAAACCAACAATAAAACGGCCGCCAGAAAGTTCCGCTAAGCTCATTGCTGTCATGGCAGACATAGCCGGCGAGCGTGCAGGCATTTGCATGATTGCAGTACCGACTTTGATCTTGCTGGTATGGGCAAGCATCCAAGTTGCTGGCGTGACGGCGTCGCCACCCCAAGCCTCTGCTGTCCATACTGAGTCGAAACCCAGTGTCTCGGCGTGTTTAACTACGCCCATGTCCACTTTGACGCGTGGGCCAATATTTCCTGCTAACAGACCTAATTTCATTGCCTTTTCCTCCCGGTTCTCTTTATTTGCTCAGAGCACTCTTTCGTCTCTACTCTTTTCTCTACTCTGCACTCTATGGGTTCCATGCTTTCGATTTTCACGCGCCCGGCGCGGTTGCAGTGAGCGCGCTAATTTTTAACCCCAGCCTTTTTAGGCAGCGTTACCCTCAGTTAACAGCTTTTCGTTCATCTCTTGGGTGTCTGCTAAATCGCCGCGCATTGTGCGCGCGCCAATGAAGTAGTGGCATGCAGCCCAAACGTTAACCAAAACTGCCGCGCACATAGCGTAACGTATTGAGTAAATGCCAAAGTCCGGGGTCAGTATGTCGCTCAGAACCCCGACAAAGTATGGGCCAAGGCCCATGCCAATAAGGTTAAGGACGAAAAGTAAAATAGCAGAAGCAACCGCTCGCATGCGCAGTGAAACTAACGCTTGGGTCATAGCGAAAGATGGCCCCAAATAGGCGTTACCTAAGATTGCAACCATCATGAGTGAGGCGACAACCACCCACACGCCACCGTATAAGTAGGCCACCAGTTGAAATGGCACCATAACCAGAGTCGCTATACCTGGTACCCAAAAGTACCAGCGCTTGTCGTTGGTGCGGTCCGAGAGTTTGTCGGAAATATAACCGCCAAAGAATGTACCGATGGCACCAATACCCGCAATTAAGGCCAAAATACTGCCAATGTCGGTGAGCGACATTTCATGAATACGAATAAAGAACGGTGCATTCCAGGTGCCCGCCCCGTAACTGACAAAAGCGTGCAGCCCCGCAGCGAAGGCAAGGTGTCTAAATGAGGTCTTGCTCCAAAGCAGTTTGAGAACAGTACTTACCGGCGGCGGTGGTGCAGTGTTAACGGGTGGTGCTGAAGGCGCATCGAGTTTTATATCAGACATGCCTCTGGGTGGTTCGCGCAAAGTAAACCACACGATAAAAGCAAAGATAATGCCGGGTACGCCAACCAAGAAAAAGGTATAACGCCACCCCACAGTATCGGCGCCCCAGCCACCCACAAAGCTACCAATCATTGTGCCCAAGGGTATGCCTAGCGCGTAAATAGACAGCGCCGTGGCTCTAGTTTCGATTGGGAAATAGTCAGAAATCAACGAGTGG
>QXZU01000066.1:33931-69287 GCA_009886205.1 K189A clade bacterium
TTGGGGGGCTAGCGCCAGCCTCGCCAACGCCAACGCCAATTCTTGCAAGCAACAGGGTTAAGAAATTATTTGCCAGGCCACATATTGCGGTCATGGCGCTCCATATCACCATAGACACCGCGAGAATTTTTACTCGACTGCGGCGGTCAGCTAAGGCGGCAATGGGAATGCCTAAGAAAGTATAAAATACCGCGAAGGCGAGTCCACCAAGGAACCCTAGCTGGGAGTCTGTTAGCGCCAGCTCCAACTTAATGGGTTCAAGTAACAGCGACAAGATAGACCTGTCGACGAAATTAATAATGTAACCAATGAGAAGTATACCCAGCGCATACTTCCGATAGTTTGGCCCAATAGTTGTTGCTTGCGACAAAGCCCTTCCCCTCTTGTCTAATTTATTATTATCGTTCGTTCAGGCTAATAGCCTGTATCTTTCCCAATTAGGGTTGTCTATTCGACAACCACCATTGCATTGTTTGTGAAACCAGTTCAGCTGCATCTTGCTGCACAAAGTGGTTCGCGTTGGGTGCCGTGACAATAGTCACATCGTTGTCTACCCAATCCCATGTGTTGTTTAATCCGTTAGAGTGTAAGGCGCTATCCTTGAGGCCGTGGAATATAAGTACCGGCATGGGCAGACGCGGCGAAGCGCTGGCATTTGCAACCGGGCTGTTATTGTCATCGGATGGATAATTGGCCTTATAAAAGTTCAGCATGCCGCTGAAGCTACTGCGCTTGAACGCCTGGGTATAGTGCTTGCGGGCGCTGCTGTCACTGACCCACCCAGACAAGTTTTCAGCGGTCATAGGTCCACCAAACAAAATGTCAGGGTCTGTAGGCGAGCCTGCTATAAATTTGCGCGCGTAGTCACTGTTTTGTTGTTGTTCCTTATTTGTCGCCAGTTCTCTGGCCATACCGTTCGGGTGGGGTAGGTTCAAAATGACCAAGTTGTCGACCATTTGCGGTAGGTTAAAGGCTACTTGCCAGGCCACTGCGCCGCCCCAATCGTGGCCTACCACTGTAGCGCTGGACGCGCCTTGAGCTCTGATCACCGCAGCTACATCGCCGACTAAGTTAGGCATGGCATATTGAGCAACGCCCTCAGGTTTGTCGCTGAGGTTGTAGCCTCGTTGGTCCATGGCCACAACAGTGAAGTTTTCTTTCAACGCATTGATCTGGTGTCGCCAGGTGTACCAGTAATCTGGAAAGCCGTGAATCATAACGACCAAGGGGCCTTGCCCCGTTTTCACATAGTGGATTTTTACGCCCTTGTTGTCGGCATAGCCGTGGGTTACTTCGTCTAATAGATCTGCATTGAGCATTGGGCTGAACACCGCTGTCATGAATAAAAGTAGTTTTCTCATAGGTCCCCGCATTTGTTTACGTATCAGTGTGTGCGTCGCGCCATTGCACCATTGCGCCATTGAAGCGGGCTGTCGCGGTATATATTGCAAGCTGGCTATTTGCGGCCCCATAGCGCTAATTGATACTAGTTAACTCTCTGCGGCGGCATAGTCTATTTGTAATCCCTCAGGCTTAACCCTAACACTGGTTTGAAAACCTTAAAAGTACACCAAGGTTGCAATAATTCGGGCAATAAGTCGGGCAATAAGCCGGGCACTTGAGTGGGGCGAGGCGTGGGATTTTGGTTCGAGTTTTGATTCGAGGTTTGACTGGCGCTTTGAGCGGGGTTTTCAGTTGCAATGCGTCAGGGCGCAGTGGTCTTTTGGGAAGGGGTAGAAAACGGCGCTGTAAATAAACAGTTACAGCGAGCGGGCAGGTATCTAGCGACGCACTCTGCGTTTAAGACGGTCGAGCTTTTCTTTCCACATCTGAAAAGCTTCAGGGTCGCCGCCACGGTCGGGGTGCAGTTTTTGACACATGCGACGGGCCTCTTGAATTTCGGCCACGGGAATGACCAGCTCAAGCCCCAACTCTTTTATTTCCGCGGGGCTTAAGGTTTTGACTGGACTGGCAGCCTCTGGTGGTGAATAAAAGCCGTGCCAGTTCCCCGAGCCTTTTGTGGCATAGGAGACTGGCCCTGATAGGCCCAATTTCCATGGGTGATTTTTTGCAGGCTTTTTCATATTGGCTTTCTAATTATTTAGGCCTTAAGCCTAGAATTTTGGTCAAATTTTGACAAGTAAAACAGGCACACATTGGCTACCTATTCAGCACCGATGTTCGACTTTAAGCAGAACGGGCGGCCTCTTCTCTGGCTGCTCGAACTTTATCGTTGCTTTGATTGAAGAGAATGTTTTGGCGCGCCTTAGTTTCCTCTTCAGTGAGCTCTTTTTTGCCCAAATCAGCGCCTACTTTGCGACCCGTTTGTACCGCAGGTCTTGAGGCGACAAGATCAACCCAGCGTTTAAGGTGGGGAAAGGTTAGCCAAACATTTTCGTCAAGCATACGCCCAAGCAAAAATGCCCAAGGCCAAGCTGCCATATCCGCAATTGAATACGCTTCCCCGGCTAAGTAAGTGTTGGCAGAAAGCTGCGCATCCATAACACCGCTGAGGCGATCTACTTCACCCATAAACCGCTTAACGCCGTATTCCAGCTGGCTGGGGTCATCTGTGATATTGCGCGCGTAGTTTTTGAAGTGGTTGGCGTTGCCCATCATTGGGCCCAAGTTCGCCATTTGCCAGTGAACCCATTGCAAGACTTTGTAGCGTTCTGGGCCTTCCTCGTCCGTCAGGGCTGGTAGGAATTTTCCGGTCTTGTCCGCTAGATATTCGAGAATTGCGCCGGACTCAAATAGGCCAATGGCCTCGCCACCGCCGTTTGGCGCATGGTCGACAATGGCTGGCATGCGATTGTTCGGGCTGATGCGTAGGAAGTCGGGTTTGAATTGGTCGCCGCCGCCAATATCTATGGGCACCAAATTATAATCTAGCCCACATTCCTCGAGCATAATGGTGACCTTCCAGCCATTAGGTGTGGGCCAATAGTGGCAATCTATCATCTGTTTACTCCCCAAAAAGAATGCTTGCAGCTACTGCAACTTAAACGCCTAGCTGCACTCGCGCCAGCCGATAAGGTTAATGCAATTTCACTCATTTTGTTGAGAAAGTTCGCGTATTGGCGTATTCCTTTGTCGGCGTTAAAAGTTTTTACTGTTCGACAGATGGGGCGATATAGATCAGCGCTTGGGTTGACGCCAATCATTGACGGCGGGGTAATGCAATGCTGAATAGATTTGGTTACAGGAAGGGGGAATTATGACAAGGGAAAATACACCGCAACTATCCATGCGCTTAAAGGGCAAATCGGCGGTGATTACCGGTGGTGCCAGTGGTATGGGGCGCTCTACTGTATTACGTTTTTTGGCTGAAGGTGCAAATGTAGTGGTTGCTGATTTTAATCAAGCAACGGGCGCGACGCTTATGCAGGAAGCCGAGGCGTTAGGGTTTGCTGGCCGCATCGTTTTTGTTGCCACTGATGTGGCTGTTGAAAACGATGTCGCAGCGGCACTCGCCTTAGCGGTAGATACATTTGGTCAGTTAGACATTGTGTTCAACAACGCCGGAGTTGGGGGCGCCATTGGCCCTTTGACTGAAACCACCACAGAATCTTGGGATTACACCATGGATGTTTTAGCTAAAGGTGTTTTTCTGGGCATTAAACACGCTGCACGGATTATGCGTAGCCAAGGCACAGGCGGTTCAATTATTAATACCGCTTCAATTGCTGCGCTGAGTGGCGATGCTGGACCGTTGGTTTATTCCGCGGCTAAGGCTGCGGTTGTGAGTATGACAAAGTCTGCGGCGGTGGAGTTGGCGCAAGAGCGCATTCGAGTGAATGCCATTTGTCCCGGTTTTATTGCAACGCCGCTAGCCGACGGGGGCAAGCCAGAAAAAACCAGAGAAAACTTCAGTCGCGCGCAACCTTGGCCGGAATATGGTCAAGGCGATCACATCGCTGGCGCGGCGCTATTTTTCGCCAGTGACGATTCTGTTTTTGTGACCGGAGATGCACTGGTGGTTGATGGTGGCCTTACAGCCGCAGGTCCAGAATTGTCGCGTAAGTTTCCCCGTACCTCTGGTCGCAATTCTAGGGTAGCCGGTGTGACAAAGGGTAGTACTGGCGAAAAACCTGAGTTGAAATCGCTCTGATTCATAACAGCGCCGCGGCACCTCGTTTAAATGATCAAAAGGTCTAGGTATGAGTTTTACAGGAAGTAGTAGTGACGCAGCATCTAGGCCACTATCAATAGCCGGTACCCCAGCGGCATCGCCTTTGGGCTATTACAGTTGGACCTTTGGTCAATGTGCTCGCGACCCCTTTTATATTGCGGTAGTGATTTATATATTCTTTCCCTACTTCAGTAATGTAGTTGTGGGCGATCCAGTTGCAGGGCAGGCTTTGATTGGTTACCTAAATGCCGCTGCTGGCGCCATTATGGCGCTAACAATTCCTTTTCTTGGCGCTATTGCGGATAAGGGCGGTCGACAAAAACCATGGCTTGCTGCCACTGTGCTGCTGATTGGTTTGGGTGCTATTGCCTTATGGTGGGTTAAACCCGCGGGTGCAGGTTTAAGTGTGCTGCAAAGCTTGGCTGTGTTGTTGGTTATTTTGGTGGTATTTGCATATTCCGAAGTCTTTCATAACGCCATGCTGCCCAGAATAGCGCCGGTTGATAAAACCGGCCTGATCTCAGGTATGGCGTATTCGCTCGGCAATCTAGGCGGCCTTTCGCTGATGCTTTTCGTGCTATTTGCCTTCGCTTTGCCGGGTACGCAGGATTGGTCGTTCTTGCCTACACAGCCTTTGTTTGGGCTTGATCAAGCGACTCACGAACACGACCGTATTGTCGGGCCGATTACCGGTATTTGGGTATTGTTGTTTTCCTTGCCAGTATTGCTCTTCACCCCAGATGGCAAGGCAACTAACCTAGGGTTATCTGAGGTAGTAAGGTCAGGATTAACGGATGTGCTTGAGACCGTTAAGCAGCTAAAGCATTACGCTAATATCGCCCGGTATTTATTGGCACGTATGTTCTACAACGACGGCATGGTTGGCGTGCTTGTGTTTGGTGGCATCTATGCGTCAGGTACCTTTAATTGGGGCTCGACCACGCTTTTGATATTTGGCTTGTGCACTAGTTTGTCTGCCATGGTGGGCGCATATCTGGGTGGGTTGCTGGACGATAAACTGGGTTCAATGAAAACTCTAAAAATTGCTGTGGGCATGAGTTCTTTAATACTGTTGACGTTGGTGTCTTTCCAGCCAGGAACAATATTCTTTGTAGTCCCCGTATCTACTGAAGCAGTTTGGAGCTTTCCCTATTTCAGCACCGTTGCCGAAATAGCCTATTTTTGCACCAATCAGTTTTTTGCTTTGTTTTTTGTCACGGGGTTGTCTGCCTCGCGCACGTTGATGGCGCGCATTTCGCCCCCGCAAATGGCGGCGCAGTTTTTTGGACTTTACGGACTGAGCGGTTCGGTGACGGCCTTTCTTGCACCTCTACTGGTTGCCACCACAACAACCTACTTTCAGTCACAACGCGCGGGTTTTGCCTCCCTAGTCATACTTATGCTCATTGGCGGCGTCATGCTACTTTGGGTAAAAGAAACACAGTCAACGGTAGCGCCGCGAGAGAATAGCTAACTAGACTTGGTTATCGGGCTGTTAGTTGACTAGACCTAGTTATCGGGTTGCTAGCCAATTAGACCTAATTACTGGACTGCTAGCTAACTAGGCCTAGTCATTAGGCCTCTGGCCCACGACCACCTCACTGACTTGCCACCCATAGCGCACAGATTTTGCTTCTATTGTGTTAACAGGCGTGTCGGTAGAAGTGTTAGCAGAAGTACTTGTAGAAGCTTTAAACGAAACTGGATGAGTATAAAGTTGCCAAGAGCTGTTGCCAGCTAGACGGTAACCAATACTCGCCCCAATGGGGCTGGTGATTACGGCCTGTTGCCCCTGCCAAGTTATTTCCACGGGGGGCGTTTGGGGGATGTTGCCGGCATCAAGAAATTCTTCGCGCATAACGCTCTCTGGCACAACGGCGGTATCACCTACCCGAAGAATAAACTCATCCAACGCATTGCGCATAGTGTTGCGCATCTGGGTCATCTCTAATGCCTGGGCAAGATTGTTTAATTCATGTGGATCATTGCGTATGTCGTATAGCTGTTCACGGCCTGCAGGTAGAAACCATGCGTCCTGCGCTGGTGGTAACAATCCCGCTTGGTGCGCTGCTCGCCAAGCACGTGTCATATCTAAGTTGTCTCTGTAGGCCAGCGCATGACCGCCGGGGACTTGCGGGAAGTCACTGCGAATATATTTGTAGTCATGACTACGTATGGCCCGCTGCTTGTCTATGACTTCATCTATTCGATCTCGTGAGGCGTAGATGTATTGTCTGAGCCCACGCTCGCGGCTTGTTTTAGTGCTGTCGAGGCCTTGGAGAAAATCTCTGCCGTGGAGATAGTCGGGCGGGCTAATGCCTGCCAGTTGTAAGATAGTCGGTGCTAGGTCTACAAAGCTGATCAGTTGACTGGTTAGCGCTGCGTTGTTGTCCTCACTATACCCTTGGACCTGTGGGCGAAGAGCGGCGAGGGTGCCTTTAGCTAACTGTTCAGGCACATAAATAATCATGGGGACATGAATGCCTGTATCCAATAATTCTCGCTTGGCGCGAGGTAAGCCGTCGCCGTGATCGGTGGTCCAAATAATAATTGTCGATTCCGCCAGGCCATCTTTTTCCAAGGCGGCCAAGATAGCGCCGACTTTTGCATCCATTGTACGAATGTTGTCGTAGTGTCGAGCAATGTCCTGCCTAACCTCAGGTAGGTCAGGGTAATAAGGGGGTAATTCGATTGCGTTTGGATCGGTCTTGCTCGAGGCGACTAATCCTAGTGCTTGACGAAATTTTTGTGTGCCAGCGTGAATTTGACTGTGGGGTTTGCCGATGGCGCGCATAACCCCGCTTTCATGGGTTTCGAGAAAATTGATGAGACCGAAAAAAGGCTGTTCTTTTGCTCGTAAATGCCAAGGTGAGGCTGCTGCGGTTTGTGGAAATTGGCCGAGATCGCCTTCGCTATCCCAGAGTGTAAATGGGCCACTGTTGGCGTATACGCCACTGAACTGGTAATCCAATTTACGGTCGGTGAAAGTGAAGTAGCCTTGGCTGCGTAGAATTTCTGGAAATGCTCTGAGAGACCTAGGTGGCTGTGCAAAGTAAGGGCCGAGGGGGCCTGTGGATGTGCGCATATTTTGCGCGCCGAAGCTGATTTGGTGTTGGCCGGTAATGAGTGCTGCGCGACTGGGTGCGCAAACGCCAGCGGTGGTAAATACTTGGGTAAATCGAGCACCGTTATTGGCCAGCTTATCTAAGTTTGGCGTGTGGGCTACGGTATCACCGTAGCTACCTAGTCTTGTCCCTAGGTCCTCGGCAACCAAGAGTAGAATGTTGGGTTGCTGTGTGTCAGCGGGGCTTGCTGCCGCTGCAGTAAACGAAAACGCTAACAGAAGCGTTGGCAAAACTATTCTGGCTAGGTAGGGTTTACAATACATTACGAGTCTCGTTGGTTAATGTTCTACGTTCATTGGGTGGCTATAGATAGATAACCGACAGCAGGTAACTCAGAGTGATCCACATAATTAGTGTCAGCGGCAGCCCCACTTTGACAAAGTCGCCAAAGGTGTAGTTGCCGGCGCTCATCACCAGTAAATTCGTTTTGTAGGCCATAGGTGTGGCGTAGCTCATGTTCGCACCAAATAAGACGGCTAATACAAAGGCTTCAGCCGGTAGCTGTAAATAGTTGGCTATGCCAATTGCGATGGGTGTGCCAATCACGGCGGCAGCGTTGTTTGAGACTACATTGGTCAAAATTGCCAGCAACAACATCAGCGCAGATAAAATAATTGTTGGGCTTGCGCCTTGGGTGGCAAACAGAAATATTTCCGTGAGATAAATAGTTGCTCCGGTTTTTTGCAGGGCCATACCCAGCGCCAGACTTGAGGCCACTACAAAATAGACAGACGGGCTGACCGCCCGGATTGCTGCACCAGTGCTCAGACATCGCGTGAGTAACATCGCCGCTGTGCCGGTTAGTGCAGCCACCGCTATGGGTAACAAGCCGGTACCCGCCAAAACCACGACGCTGATAATAATGGCGAGCGCGATAGGTGCTTTTTCTGTCTTTGGCAGTGTAATGCTGCCATCTAAGACTAAAAATTCGGTAGAGCTTTTGAGCTGGCTGACCTGGTTTTTTGCGCCCTGTAGCAGCAGGACATCGCCAGGTCTGAGAATGACTTGTTGTATCTCTTGGCTTGCTTGCCAAATGTCTTTGCCTGCTCTATGCAGGGCTAACACGACCAGTTGGTGTTGTTGAATGAAGCGGGTTTCACCAAGGTTGGTTTGGTCTAGATCTGAGCCTTGTACAACCGCTACCTCCACCAATGTTTGGTCCTCAGCGGTGAGGGGGTGCTCATCGGAGATAGGTGTTGTCGAATAGGCAGAGGTTTCTTCGGAGCGGTTTTTAGATGCATTTCTCGATGTATTTTTAGAAGAATCGGCTTGGGTTTTTTCAATGTCAGCATAAAGTACGCCCTCCAAAGCTTCCTCATATTGTTTGAGGTTTTGCGGCGTGTCGCGTATCCGCAGACGATCTCCTTCGGCCAATACCAGATCTGGCAGTGGCATGACGACGGTGTCGTCGCGCAGAATTCTCTCCACCTGCATGGTGGGTCCTGCGGCGGTTCTGGCCTCGGCAAAGGTCTTACCAATCATATGACTGTCTTGGCTTATTTGTAGGCGTGCTTCAAATAGTCTGGGTGAGTGGTCGCTCAGGTTTGAGCTTCGGTCCGGTAATAATTTCGGCGCAATGAGCCAAAGATAGAGAAGGGCCACACCACTAGAGAGCAATGCCGGTAGGGCGAAATCGAACATGCCAAATTCCTTTAGCCCTTGTTCTTGTGCAAGGCTGACCACCAGTAAGTTAGTAGAAGTACCAATGGTGGTCGCCATGCCGCCAACTAAGGTGGCAAAGCCCATTGGCATGAGGACTTTCGAGGGCGACTTATTAGTGCGCAGACACACGGAAATAAGTATGGGCAACAGCAATACGACAATTGGCGTGTTGTTGACGAACGCAGAGAGCACGCCGCCCACTATGAGGGTCAGCAGCAGTGAGAAAACCGGCGCTTTACCCCATAGGCCTGACAGTATTCGCCCCACAGGTTCAAGCGCACCAGTGCGCACTAAGCCTTGGCCCAACACCATAAGGGCGCACACACTGATCAGTGCTTCATGGGCTAAACCGGCGAAAAAGTCGGTGGCTTTTACCTCTTCAAACGGCGCGACGGCAAAGCCCAGGACAATGATACCAAGCAAGCACAGAGCGGTGATTTCAAGTTTCAGTTCTTCTCTGCTGAACAGCACCAGGGCGACCACGGTTAAAGCCATCATGGCAATCGCATGGGGGTTGGGTAACTGGGGCATTTCAATCATGTGGCGTCCAATTTGTGCAAGGTGGTAAGTGCAAGATTGTAAAAAGGCGCGGTGACCTTTGGGACTACTGAACCAAGCCTACTGCTGTTATCAATTTAGATCTATGCCGGTGCTTTTGGCTACTATGCAGTACACTTGCGCAGCTTTATTATGTGCGGGTCTTGAATGTGGCCTGAGAGGCGGATATTCGAGTTATCAATCTTCGTGAATGATAGGGTGCGCAGCGCGGCGATTGCACAGCGCCTTTGCGGTCGTTTGGTTGTCACGCGGTTAAAAGTTTATAAAAAGATACGTCTTAGTAGCAGAAGGAAAGGGAAAGTAGGCTCATGTCAGAAGCTCATGTTGAAGAAATTGAAAAAGATGATCTATACAAAGTTCGTCATAGTTTAGCGCACGTTCTGGCTCAGGCTGTTTTGGAAATTCGCCCCGGTAGCACTCTAGGGTTTGGTCCGCCTATTAGTGATGGCTTTTATTACGACTTCATTTTGTCCGAGCCGCTTACGGAAGAGGATTTTCCTGCGCTGATGCAAAAGATGAAGAAGATCATTAAGAAAGGTCAGCGTTTTGATCGCGAAGACCTTTCGGCAGAAGATGCGCTTGCGCGCATTAATGAGATGGGCGAACCGTACAAAATGGAATACGGCGCTGAGTTGATTGAGAAGAACAGCTTGGAAAGCCTGTCTTTTTATCGCAACGGACCCTTCTTGGATATGTGCGAGGGGCCACATGTTCACACCACAAAGGACATTCCCCGCGACGCCTTCAAGTTGAGGAGCGTGGCCGGCGCTTATTGGCGCGGTAACTCCGACAACGTCATGATGACACGGATTTATGCTTGGGCCTTTCTTGATAAGGAAACCCTCGACGCTCATGTAGAAGCTTTTGAAGAAGCCCAAGCCCGTGACCACAAGAAGTTAGGTCGTGAGCTGGGTATTTACACGATTGATAACGATATTGGTAAAGGTCTTCCGCTGTGGCTGCCCAACGGCACCATTATCCGTGATGAGTTAGAAAACCTTGCCAAGGAGTTGGAGTTCAAAGGGGGTTATTCCAGAGTGGCCACACCCCATTTGGCCAAGGAATCTTTGTATCACACCACGGGCCACCTGCCTTATTACGCTGAAGACATGTACCCACCCATGGAGCTGCTTGAATCTGCTCTAGAGGGTGAAGGCGGTGCAGAGGGAGAAGCAGGAGAGGGTGGCGAGCGGGTTGTCAAAGAATCTTATCGCCTGCGCCCGATGAATTGCCCACATCACCATAAAGTGTTCTCTGCCGAACCGCGCAGTTATAGAGATTTGCCTTTGCGCTTGGCCGAATATGGGCAGGTTTATCGCTTTGAAGACTCTGGCGCCGTCAGCGGTTTGGTCCGAGTGCGTGGTATGTGTATGAATGATGCGCATATTTACTGCACCAAAGAACAGATTAAGGACGAGTTCAAATCGGTTATGGCCATGTACCAAGACGCTTACCGAATTCTTGGCTTAGACAATTTTCATGTACGCCTTTCGAAGTGGGACCCTGAAGACCCCAAGGGCAAGGAAAAGTTTGTCGATAATCCACAAGCTTGGCGCGACTCCGAGCAAGTACTTGAAGAGGTGCTTAATGAATTGGCAATCGATTATAAGGTTGGTTTAGGCGAGGGTGCTTTCTACGGGCCCAAAATAGACATTCAGTTCAGCACCGTTACTGGCCGTGAAGAATCTGTTTCCACTGTGCAGTTAGATTTTGCCGTACCTGAACGCATGGGCTTGAAGTATGTGGGTTCAGATGGCGAAGAGCACACGCCGTTTTGTATTCACCGCGCACCGTTCAGTACTCATGAACGCATGGTTGCATTTTTGATTGAGCATTTTGCCGGTGCATTTCCCACTTGGCTTGCGCCAATTCAAGTTCAGTTGCTGACGGTTTCGGAACAGTACGACGACTACGCTAACGAAATAGTGGCGCGCTTGCGCAACCAAATGGTGCGCGCGGAGCTGGCACCGTCGAATGACACGCTGCCGAAGAAAATACGTCAGGGTGCAACGCGTAAAATCCCTAATCTATTGATTATTGGTGAGCGTGAAGTGGCAGATGGCACCGTAACGTTGCGTAGATACGGGCATCAACAACAGCAAACTTTTGCCGTGGCAGATTTTGAAGCGCTGTTGATTGACGCCATTAAGCAGCGCTTGCCTGAAGTGAATACATCCAGCGCAGATAGCGCCTAATTTTCTAGGTTGTGGCGTTAAGCGCACTCTTTCTCTCAAAGAGTGCGCCAATTGCTTGCCAGAAGTGCTGTAAAAATTGTTGGGAAAGGTGCTGTGATCGAGGTCTAACCTTCTCCAAAACGCACAAAAGGTCTTGGAACCCCTTGGCTAGAGCCTGCTGCAACGGTGGGTGATGTGTTGTCGGGTAGTTGTTCGTCAACTAAATCTGCCAACACTCGGCCCGCTTCTCGCAGCAATGGATCTTCGCTGACTTCCTCAATAATATCTTTAGCGTCTTTGCCATTTGTGGCGTCCGCTGGCGCATCGCTTTTACCGAGCTGTTGTTGGGGGTCATTTGCCTCATCGTCTTTAACGAGCGCGTTGGCGGCCTCTTCCTTGGCCTCGGCTTCCGCTTTTTGTAATTCTTCCAATGCGTCTAACGTTTCTGCGGTAGGTTTGCCAGTGGCCATACGCAGTGAGTTCTCAAGGTCTAAACGCCAAAGGTCATCTTGCGTTCTTTCTTCGCGCCGTACTGCTTCGTTCAGTGATAACACTTCAATTGCTGACTTTTCTTGGCTGCGCTGACTGAGTGCGCGGTAGTACACAAAGTGCGGATTATCCACGGCGCGGCTGTTGTGTTGTTGTTGTAGCTTAGGAACAACATTGCCAAGGCTGCCAATGGGGCGATAGTTGGCCGGCTTTATTTTATCCCAAGGCATTGCATCGTCTAGTGTGCTCTCGCCAATTACATCATTGTCTACCAAAGCGGGGAATTTGATGTCGGGTATTACGCCTTGGTGCTGAGTGCTGTCGCCTGAAATTCTATAAAATTTCGCCGCTGTAAGTTTCAGTTGGCCTCTATTGAGTGGGATCAATGTTTGCACGGTGCCTTTACCAAAGGTTTGATTGCCAACAACCAGCGCACGACCATAGTCCTGCATGGCGCCAGCAAAAATTTCTGAAGCGGATGCCGAAAGACGGTTAACCATAACAGCCATTGGGCCATCCCATGCCAGTTCTAGGTTGTTGTCGCTGAGTACATTGGCACGGCGTCGCGCAGATTTCACCTGAACCGTTGGGCCAGAGCGAATGAACAACCCCGTCATGGTGTCCGCCTCTTGTAGCGAGCCGCCTCCATTGCTGCGCAGATCAATGATCAAGCCCTCAACACCCTCTTCCTTTAGCGCGGCGACTAAACGTCGCACATCTCTGGTGGTGCTGCGGTAGTTGGGGTCGCCTTTTTGTTGGGCGGCAAAGTCTGCGTAAAAGGTTGGTATTTCAATGACCCCAATAAGTCGCGGGTCGTCTTCACCCAGCGTAATGGTTTTGGCTTTGGCGGCCTGTTCTTCGAGTTTTATCTTGTTGCGCACAATAGTGATATTTCTGCTTTCACCCTCTTTGCTATCAGCCGGCGTAATACTTAGGCGCACGGTAGAATCTTTAGGTCCTCGGATAAGTTCTACAACGTCATCTAATCGCCAACCAACAACGTCAATGAGAGGGCCTTGTGTGCCTTGGCCCACCGCAGTAATTTTGTCAGCGGGTTTTAACTCTCCGCCTTTCGCTGCGGGTCCAGCGGGTACCAAGCGGACTACTTCTACATTATCGTCTTCGCTCTTTAGTACAGCGCCTATGCCCTCTAATGAAAGGGACATGTTTATGTTGAAGTTTTCCGAGGTGCGTGGCGAGAAATACTCGGTATGCGGATCGTATGTGTGGGCAAAGGCATTAATGTAGGCCTGAAAAGCATCCTCGCTCTTGTTGCGCACGGCGATCTTCAGCTGATTTCTGTAGCGCTTGCGCAACTGCTCGGAGATCTCTTCCATGGTTTTGTCACTGAGTTTCATTGCGAGTACTTGGGCTTTGAGGCGTCTGCGCCAAAGATCGTCGTGGGCAGCTTCGTCTTCAGACCATTGAGCATCTTCGCGGCTCACCAAAATAGATTCTTCCCGGCTGAAGTCCAAATTTTCTATGCCACTGTCGATCATGCCGATGAGGTAGTTGAGCCGATCTACAATGCGCATTTGATAGCGATTAAAAATCACAAAAGCCGGGTCTAGGTCGCCTTTCTTGAGGGCGTCATCTAAACGGAATCTATACTTTTCAAATTCAGTAATATCGTTGGCTATAAAGTAATAATGGCCGGGGTCTAATACGGTCAGGTATTTGTCGAAAATATGCTCTGATAATTCATCATTAACGGTTTTGTTGATGTAGTGGTTGCGGCGTAATTGCTCAACAACGATCAGGCTGGTTCTAGGATGAATGTCCAGCGGCGACAAAGTTGGGGCTGTGCGGATTTCTTCCTCAGGTTCTTGAACATTAGTTTGACTGTTGAGGGCACCAGACACGGCTTGTGCGACTTGACCGGGTGTGGTGGTGGCCGCAGCATCGGCTGAGAAAACTTGCGCTGCGGAAGCTAGGCTGAAAATACTCACTAAAACGAGTTTTTGCCAAAAACCGAACGTAGGTGAACGTTGCTGCCGGTTATGGGTGGTAAAAATTTTGCTCATAATTTGCAATGTCCCATTGTCTTAAAAAGTATCTTAAAAAGCGTCATAAAAAATGTTTCAAACAGTGCTTCAAGCGCCGTACTCGTTTATCAGACGGTCGTTCACTCTAATTGTGTACAGATTTATCATTTGTTTTACCCCTAGTGACCCATAAGTAGTGTGAAATTTCCGACCTGAAGTGCACATTGAGGGGTCAAAGGCGTTATCATTCATTCGAATGTAACCCGCTGCTAACGTGGGGAGCAACCCATCGTATAATTGAGATGAATCGAATGAATACAAGACTGGTTTTGATGTTGGGGACTGCCTCAACACTATTAATGGCCGGCTGCCAGCCTGCCGCGCAATCTGAGCAAGATGAAAAGTTTACGCCAAGCTCTGATCTTGACAGCGCGAGTTATATTATCGGCTATACCCAAGCGAAAAATATTATCGATCAGAGCAATAGCCTGGTGGAAATGAGCGCATTTATGCAGGGGGCTAGAGACGCGGTTGCTGGGGCTGAATCACAAGTGCCCATGGAACAACAAGAACAGTACATGGCGGCACTTTCTGAAGCGCTTTTAGCGGAAAAAAATGCCTCCGGTGACAATTTCCGCGCAGAAAATTCAGCTAGACCTGAAGTGACCACTTTAGCGTCTGGTCTTCAGTATGAAGTATTGGTAGAAGGTAACGGTCCTAAGCCTAGTGCGGAAGATACTGTTGTGACTCACTACCATGGCACACTGACCGACGGCACAGTGTTTGATAGCTCTGTTGATCGCGGTTCCCCTGCCAGCTTCCCAGTTAACCGAGTGATTCCTGGGTGGACCGAAGCGCTGCAGTTAATGGGTGTGGGTTCTAAGTGGCGTCTGGTTATTCCGCCAGAGTTAGCCTACGGCGAACGCGGTGCGGGTGGCGCAATTCCACCCAATTCCACGTTGGTATTTGAAGTGGAATTACTAGAAATTTCTGCGCAGTAAGCTGCAATTAGGTTAATGCCTGATCCCCGACTGACCAGATGTTTCCGGTTGGTTGGGGGTTGGTACTCTTTCTACAAAGAGTTGATAAAGAGTCGATAAAGAGTCGAATAAAGCGCTGAAAAACGAATTCTAAAACGGCACTCCAAAGTAGACCTCGAAAGTAGACCTCGAAAGTAGGCCTAGAAAGTAGACTTCGAAAGTAGAGCTGTAAAAAATTCCCAAAAAAGGATCCCCCAAAAAAGATCCTCAAAATAGAACCCTAGCCTAGAGCCCCAGAGTTGGGCCTGTTAAATTCCTTCCTTATTCTTCCTCCAAACTCAGATGCAGCGAATCTACTAACGCAGGTAACTGGTTGTAGTACAGGCGCACACCCTCTAGGTCTAAGCTTTTCAAATCTAAGTTGTTGAAGCTTGCACCGCGCAAGTCTGCGCCTTTGAGTTTGCAGTTGCGTGCTGAAACATTAAACATTTCGCTGTCGCTTAAATCCGCATCACTTAGATCTGCAAAATCTAACAAGCATTCAGTTAGTCGATTGTTGGAAAGCTTGCAGCCAACCAAAAAGGTATTGGATAAATTGCCGTAGGAAAAATTACAGTCGGTAATGGTCAGTGCGGCCAAATCCAGATTGCCTACAGGCATTTTGAAATCTCCTAGAGATAAATCTGCGCCCTGCATTTGACATTCTTTAAAGCTCAGGTCGTAACCCAGGCAATGATTGAAGGCCACCATGTTTAGGTCGCAATGGCTAAACACCGCTTCGCGCAAGTTTGCCCATGCAAAGCTTGCGGGCTCGTCTGGATCACTGTTGTTGAATTGGCATCGATCAAACTGACAGTTAGTCAGGTTGGCGCCGCGGAAGACACTGCCCGCAAATTGGCATTCGCTAAAGGTGCAGTCGGTTAAATCTTGGCCGCTGAAGTCCTTATTGCGCAGATCTAAGTTGGTATAGCCTTCGCCTATTTGTATGTCCATTACCTCACCCATCTCTCATTATTATTGGAGTCGTACTTCTTCGTTGATCATAGTTCCATCTCCCCACTCTATGCCTATTCTCACGATAATTGGCTTTATCTTGCGCCCAGCGGTATTAGAGGCGATGCTGTTGTTGAGGGAAGGGGACAGTTTTGACGCAAACACAATCTATTTGGCAAAACCCAGGCTTCAGGGCCTATTTGGGTTCCACTGGCTTTTCAGGCATGGCCTTAGCCATGCAACAACTGCTATTAAGTTGGATGCTCATTGGTATTTTGCAGTTGCCCGCAGACCAAGTGGGGTTGATACAGGCCATTATTGGTATTCCCGGGGTGCTGCTGATGTTGATGGGGGGCGCCAGCGCTGATCGCACTGACCCTCGATCTATGCTCATAAAAGTCTATTTTGTAGCCCCGATTTTGCCGATATTCCTAATTTTTATGGAAATGTATCAGTGGCTGGGAGTGGCCACCGTGACGCTTTGGGGCTTGGGCATGAGTGTGGTTCAGTCCTACTCTATGCCGGGTCAGCAAGCGATTTTAAATCGACTCACCAGTTCATCAGTGCAGCAGGGCGTAACTGCTGCCACAGCCATGGGATTTGTGGTTCAAGTGGTGGGCCTAATTCTTGCGGGCCAGATTGATACGTTGGGGATATCGCCTGTGCTCGGCCTTCAGGCCTTTGGGCTTGTGCTGGCGGGTCTTATGATGATGCGTATTGCACCGGTACAATCTGCGGTCAAGCCCGCTAACGGTGCATCTTCGGTGCAGGTGATACGCGACGGTTTAGTCGCCACCTACCGAAGCCCGATTATTTTCCATACGCTGCTGATTACCTTTAGTTCCAGTATTTTTAACGCCGGTTCTTTTATTACGGTTTTCCCCTTTATTGTTAAACGTATTTACGATGGCGATGCGTGGTTGTTAGCAGTACTCATGGCGGTATTTTTTGCCGGTGCTACGTTGTCGAATATTATCTTGCTGCGTTATATGCCGCTAAAGGCCCCAGGCAGATTGTTTTTGATTATGCAGTTGTCGCGGATAGTAGTGATTTATTTGATGTGGATAGAACCTGCATTTTGGGTGATGGTGGTGGCCACCATAGGTTGGGGTTTGAATATGGGCGTGACCACTAATTTGGCTAGGGCCATTGTTCAGGAGTCAGCGCCTAATGAATACCTGGGGCGAATCATGTCGGTGTTCAGCATTGGCATGGTAGGTAGCGCGCCAATAGGCGCCATTGTGCTGGGTTGGATGATTGAGCGATTTGGTACGCTCAATGCGCTAATTCCAGCTATGGCGCTGTCGCTGATACTGTTTCTTTATGGTGCGTTTATGTCCCCCGTATGGGGTTATCGCAGTGCGGTGCCCCAAGCGGATGATTCTGTAGATGCAGCATCAGGTCATACGCCAGATAAATAGTTGGGGTGGGGCTCAATGTGGCCCAAATGGATCTAAGAACACCCTATGTTCTAGCAAAGTACTTGAAACGTACCAGCGAAGATCTTTCCAACATTTTGCGACCTTAAGCACTGGCGTGACCGGCCTTTCCCTACTAGGCTAGCGACTATGCTTACGCCACTAGAACGCCAAAAATGACCGATCTAATACGCGACGTCCGTCGAGAATATAAATACGCCACGCTAAGTAGCGCCGAGATTGCCAAAGATCCCTTGGATCAATTTAAGCGATGGATGGGTGAGGCTGAAAAGGCGGAGATTCAAGATGTCACTGCTATGGCTTTGGCCACATCTGACGCACAAGGTCAGCCTACCGTGCGCATTGTGCTGCTCAAAGGCTTTGATGAAGCGGGCTTTAGTTGGTTTTCTGATGGCGGCAGTGAGAAGGGCCAGGCGTTAGCCGCCAACCCTCGGGCTGAACTGCTCTTTCATTGGCGTGAGTTAGATCGGCAGATTCGGATTCGCGGCAGTGTGGTGGCGTTAAGTGCGGCTGAGGCAGATGCCTACTTTTATTCGCGGCCACTGGCTAGCCAGTTGGCGGCGGCCACGTCTCAGCAAAGCCAGCCTGTGGATAGCCGCGATGAGTTAGAACAACGTTATAAAGCGTTGGCGGCCCAGCATACAGAGCAAGCGCCAAGACCGCAGGCGTGGGGTGGTTTTAAGTTGCGGCCCGAAGCTTATGAGTTTTGGCAGGGGCGCGAGGGTAGGTTGCACGATAGGTTGCAGTTTAAGCGTGATGTTGAGCAACATTGGCAGATGCAACGATTGCAGCCCTAGGGCTACACACAGCACTCTTTCTCTTTCTCTTTCTCTTTCTCTTTCTTTGGTCTCGTGTGTTGCCTACCCATTGAAACGTTGGGCTAGTCGGGTAAGCCCAACACACGTTTGGCAATTATGTTCAGTTGCACTTCTTTGGTACCGCCTGCAATGGTTAGCGACTTCTGTTTCAACCAATCTCTTGTGGCGTCTATCTCTTCAGTTTTAAAGCCGGTTGCCTCCCAGCCAATACCTTGTGTACCCATGGCCGCTACCAGTATTTCGTCACCTTCCTGAGTGATTAAAGCGTTAGACAGTTTTACCGCAGAAGAGGCGAAGCCCGGTGCGCTGGCGGCAGTTTCTTCAATGACGCGCTTCTGGGTTAGGCGTTGGGCAGTAAACGCAATCTGATGGTTAAGTAGGCGACGGCGCAAACTGGTGTCGGCAATTTTGCCCTCTACCACTGGGCTGTATTGTTGTACTTGTGCAGGCAGGGGGCTGTCACTTGAGCGGCCACCTTGTGAACCTGAGGTATTGATGCCTGCGTGAGTAGAGCGCTCGAATTGGAGTAATCGTTTGCCGACTGTCCAGCCGTTATCTACGCCGCCAATGACATCGTTAGCGGGCGCTATGGCGTTCTCAAAATTGGTTTCGTTGAAGGGCGATGCGCCGCTGAGTAGGCGTACTGGGGTGACCTCTACGCCGGGTTGCGACATATCTACCAGTATTAGGCTTATACCTAAGTGTTGGGGTGCTGTTGGGTTGGTGCGTGCAAGGACAAAAATGTAGTCGCAATCCATGGCGTCTGATGTCCACACCTTGCGCCCGTTAAGTACGTAATGGTCGCCCTTGAGTTCAGCCTTACACGCTAAGCTCGCTAGATCTGAACCGGCGCCTGGTTCAGAGTAGCCCATAGCCCAGCCGCCTTCGCCACGTGCGATACCCGGCAGCCAACGCGCCTTTTGCTCATCGGTGCCCATTTCCAATATGGTGGGTCCAATGTAGTTCACGCCACGCCCGGTCAGTGGGGTTCTGGCATTTATGCGTTTTAGTTCATCAATCAAAATGGGGTAAAGGTCTTTGTCTAGCGCCGCGCCGCCATATTCAACCGGCCATGTGGGCACGGTCCAACCTCGTTCAGCCATGCGTTCCAACCAAAGTTTGCTGTCTGCATTAAGGTCGATTTTGCTGCTGCCCCAAGGTATTTGACCATCGCCACGGGCTCCCGGAGGACAGTTCTCGGCCAACCAAGCTCTGGTTTCGCTTCTAAAAGTTTCTGCTTTGTTCATGTTCTACTCAATTTGTTGGGTTAGCCCTTTTTGGAAAATCGAAGAGGGGACGACGAGAAGTCGCCCTCGCTCGAAACCGATCCTATTGTCTGCGGTCGCACTCTTACTTCACTCTACCTCGGCGCTAATCACATAAAGGGGCGATGCGTTTGCCTACCAGAGCAAGGCAGAAATTCTCAGGGCATTGCTGCGCACGTGAGGCCATATCTGCGGCGCTGATGTCCTTCGGAGCAACCGGCTTGCCGACCAATTTGCTGCTAGAAACCGACGCGTCCGTGCACATAACAAATTGATACAGCGCTGGCTGGCGTTGCACAATTTCTGCATATACTGCCTCTAACTGGGTTTGTTTGTCTTCTAGTGTGCGCTCGTAGCCCTGGTCGTCAGCGTTTTCTGCGCGCTGGGTAAGTGTTGTGAACAGAGTGTCTGAGCGGTACCAGTACAATCTAAAAACGCCGTCATCGCGCTTTAATACTGCGCCCTCTTGGATTGTATTGCCGCGCGTGTCCATTGAGGTCAGCCATATTTCGACAAACTCTCCGCATAATTCCTGAGTGCCTTGGCCATAGCATTTGAGCAGCTTGCTGCTGGTGATTGTGCGGCTTTCAGGTGCTATTTTTGCTGCGTGTTCATACATGTCTGCACAGCTTGCATCATAAAATTTAACCAAGCCAAACGCGTGGCAACTGGGTGGATTATCTGTGGCAGCCGCTAAAAACCAGTCATTTAGCGCTGTTATGCCCTGAGTTTTGATGGCTTCATCGTCTTCGCCGCAACCGCCTAGGCAAAGGGCTAGGCCCAGTGTGCATAAAAGTGTGCATAAAAGTGTGCTTAAAGTGGTGCTAAGCGCACGACGAAACTTCTGCGGGGCAAAGTTGCTGCTTGATGTGATACTGGATGCTAAGTGGCTCAGAGCCAGGGTTAAACCCAGATGCAACAGCAAGCCCCGATGTTGACGTCGGGGCGTTGCGGGTTGCGGCCAATGCCTAAATTTAATTAGACGCGCTCAATGATAATGGCAGGTGCCATGCCGCCGCCAGTACACATGGTGATCAGTCCAGTGCTTAGGTCGCGGCGCTCTAACTCATCTAACAGGGTGCCAATGAGGATTGAACCTGTAGCTGCAATAGGGTGACCTAACGCCATTGCGCCGCCGTTAACATTTACCTTGGCTGGATCGAGTCCCAAGTCGCGGATGAACTTCGCAGCAACTACTGAGAAGGCTTCGTTGATTTCAAACAAGTCGATATCGTCTACGGTCATACCTACTCGAGCTAACGCTTTTCTTGCAGCAGGTACCGGTTCGTTAAGCATAAGGGTGGGATCGCCTCCGACTGTGGCCATTGAGATAATGCGCGCGCGTGGCTTCCAGCCCACTTTGTCTGCATAGGCCTTGTTACTTAAAATCAATGCCGCAGCACCGTCTACAACACCTGAGCTATTGCCGGCATGGTGTACGTGGTTAATGTCTAAATCTGGGTACTTGCGAGCGACTAACTGGCGGAAGGTTTCGCCGCCGTTGTCTACTGGGGCATCCATAAACTGAGAGAAAACAGTAGGCAGTGCTGCCAAAGTTTCCATAGTGGTGCCAGGGCGCGGGAACTCCTCGCGATCTAGAGCAAGGGTGCCGTCGTCGTTAAATACAGGAATAACGCTTTTGTCGAAGTAGCCATTGGCAACCGCGTGTTGGGCACGAATTTGGCTTTCAACGGCCAACGCATCCAACTCTTCTCTGCTGAAGTTGTCGAGGGTGGCGATCATATCCGCACACACACCTTGGTGTGGCTGCGGGTGCAGGTCACGCAAATGTAAGTTGCCGCCGTCTACTGTTCTGTTGCCGTATTCTGGTGTCAGCGTGGCTGTGTACGACATCATCTCAACGCCACCGGCGACACATAGATCGTCCATGCCGCTCATGATGTTGGCCGCTGCCAAGTTCACAGAGGTAATGCCTGATCCGCAGAAACGATCTAGGGTTACCGCAGATGCTGAGGTGTCCCAGCCTGCGTCTAATGCAGCCATACGGCCAACGCATGAACCCTGCTTACCCACTTGTGAGCTACAACCTACAACCACATCATCAATGTCTGCGGTGTTTAGATCGTTGCGGCTTTGAATGCCTTCAAACACTTTAGCCAGCAGCCGGCTTGGGTGGAATTCCGACAGCGAGCCCTTACCGGCTTTGCCGATGCCGCGAGGTGTTCTGGCTGCGTCTATAATGTATGCGTCTGTCATGTTATTTCCCCTAACAAAAATTGACTAAGTATTGGTGGTTGTTAATGTTGGTTTGGCTCTGCTTTTATAAGGGTCTATATAAGCCCTTAATCAAACGGTTACTGGCCCCTAAAATCTGCGTCTCTCTTTTCCATAAACGACGCCATGCCTTCTTTGAAATCGTCGGATTGAAATAGCGGTAGTAGCTGCAAAAACACATGGTGCACGTGGTCGTTGAATGTTTCGTTCATGCTCATACGCATCATGCGTTTAGAAGACTGTACGGCCAGCGGTGCCATAGAGGCAATTTGTTTGGCCATTTCCAGTGCGCGAGCGCCCACTTCATTATTGTTTACCACATGGGACACAAGGCCCATTTCTTCGCATTCTGATGCAACCAAAGTTTTGCCGGTAAATATAATTTCGCTGGCTTTTGACCACCCAATGAGTCTTGGCAGAATCCACGTACCACCAGACTCAGGCACTACACCGCGCGCAGTAAATGCTGCGGCCAGTTTTGCTGTATCTGCCATTATTCTAATGTCACAGCCCAATGCTAGATCCATACCGTAACCTGCAGCTGAACCATTCAGTGCTGCGATGGTGGGGGTGTCGATATTGTGCAATACAGTGGGTGGCGTGTTGCGCAGGTCTAGTGTTGTTGGGCTTCTACGTTTTTTGTCCGCTAGATTGTTAGTAATGTCGCTGCCGCGTAGATCTAAGCCGGCGCAAAAGAATTTGCCGGTACCGGTAACGATGATGGCGCGTACGTCTACATCTTGGTCAGCGGCTAATAACATTTCACTGAACCTATTCAGCATTGCGCCGGAAATAGTGTTTTGTTGTTCTGGGCGGTTAAAGGTGATGGTGGCTACATGATCTTCTACGGTATACAACATGGCGTGCTCGTCAGTGGTAGCCTGTGAGTTGTCTGTGGATGTGTTGGTCATGGGTCGCTCCAGTTGTAACTGTTGAGTGTGTGTTGAGGCTAACGGGCGCTGTATTTAACTCTGTTTTTTTAGCCCTTCTTAGCCTTGCCTAGCCCTTGTTGGGCGTAGTTAGGCCTACTTTGCCTTGCGCTCCGGCATTTTTTCTTCGCTGATGGCATAGCCTGCCTCAGTGGGAATGCACAAATAATTACCATCTTCGCGTTTTTCTGTCCAAGGCAATACGGGTACCACTGTGCTGCGCAATGTATTGCTAATGGCCTCTTCTGGGCTACGCCAAGTTGCGAGTTTTTCTAAGTTGCGCAGTGTTGGGAAAATAATCGTGCGCTTGCCTTGAGCCTCTTCCTTCACCGCATCTGCTGGTGGAATCCAAACTGAATCTACTGATTCGTAGCCATCGTGTACGGCGAGGTGGTCAGCGGGTGCAAGGGCGAGGTAGAAATGGGTATCAAAGCGTTTGGGCATCATGGGTGGTGTAATCCAATGCGCAAAATGGGTGAGTTCATCACAGGCTAAAACGAGGTTTTGTGTCTGTAAAAAGTCGATGAGTGAAACCTCACCTTTGTTCATGGGTTCGCGAAATTCTTGTAGTGAGGCCAATCTTTCACCGGTGATTATGCTGTTTGAACCTTTTTCTCGTGCTAACAAAATACCGCATTCTTCAAATGCTTCGCGAATGGCGCTGACCTGTGCCGCGCGCATATCTGTGTCGGTATTTGCGCCCTCTAAATAGGGGATTAGGTCTTCGGCGAAATCTTGGGGGTCTGCTTTACCGCCGGGAAAGACTAATGCGCCAGAGGCAAAGTCAATTTGATGGTGCCGAACGACCATAAAAACCTCAAGATCCTTAGCACCTTGTCTGAGCAGCAAGATGGTTGCGGCTGGCTTTGGAGTTGGTGCTGGCTCATTTGCTGATACGTCAGACATTTGTTTCCCCTTTTAATTAGTCAACTAGGCGTTTATTCGCATACTTGCTGTACGCCTCATGGGCGTTCCTTTGGCGTTCTTTGCGCGCCGAATATAGCTATCCCCAATAAGCTAAGGTCGGCCAGTCCTCACTAAACGTCGCTAATACTGTCGAGCGCGCGGCCGCAGGTAAGTATAAATGCGACGACGGATGTTCGCTTATGTTCGGGCGTATGGCAAACTTAGGTTTGGTGTCTGCATCACGCCAGCGGGTCCAGTTTTAGCAAACGATACCCAACGACCTTGTGGTTAGTGAGCGGTCTGAACCTAGTCCAAAATTTGAATCAATAGCTTATGCCTCTCATCATTACGATCTTAGTTACGCTCATTGTCATCATTTATGTGCGCTCGAATAAGCGTGCAAAGCAGCAGTGGCTGACGACCTTAGATTTACCCGGACGTTGGGTCATGCAAACCGCTGAAGGTTACCTGCAACTTCAAGGTGGTCTCAGTGAAGGCACCTTTACCATGCAGGTGGAAGGCGATGACGAGCCGCAAGCGCGCACCGGCAATTGGCATTTCTCAGGCAATTTGTTGGTGTTATCCACTCAGACTGGGCAGCGTAGTTTTAAGGTCAATTTTTTTCGCGCCGGAGTGTTGAGCCTAGAAGATCCAGATGGCACTGCTATGCTTTATCACAAGGCGGCAACCAATGTTGTGCCTATTGGCACCAGCTAACCCGCTTAGGCCAACTTAACGAGTTGGCACTAATCAAATACACAGTTGTATATAACAACTGCGTTAGACGAACTAATTAACAAACTAACGAATAAAGACACAAAACAAGGGGAAGGGTGTGAAGACCGCCACTGATCAAGTTGCTGGAAAAGATTTAATGCATGAGGTGTTGAGTCGTATTTTACGCATATTGCCCGTCATGCCAGCCATTGACTGGAACTTAAGCACTGCCGCCGTATGGCAGCGAGGGCGGTGGCAGTCAGATTTTGTTGGGTTTCCTGAAACACAAACCCAAGCGTTAGATGATCTGCTGCACATTGATGCTCAGAAGGCGTCATTGCAGCTTAATACTGCCCAGTTTGTCGCCGGGCTTCCTGCTAATAATGCGCTGCTTTGGGGCGCTCGCGGAGCGGGTAAGTCGTCGCTAATACATGGTTTGCTGCAGGAATATGCCAAAGACGGCCTGCGGTTGGTGGAGCTGCGCAAGGACGAGTTGCAAGAGTTGTCGGAGATAGTTGCGCGTCTGAGCGCTGAGCCTTATCGATTTATTGTGTTCTGTGACGATCTGTCATTTGAAGAGGACGATGCCTCCTATAAAATTCTGAAAAGTGCATTAGAGGGGTCTGTGTTTAAAGGCGCTGCCAATGTCATTTTTTATGCTACCTCTAATAGACGCCATTTGTTGCCAGAGCGCGGCAGCGACAACAGCAAAAGCGGATTAGTTGAGGGTGAGTTGCATCATGGTGAAGCGGTGGAAGAAAAGATCTCGCTTTCAGATAGGTTCGGTTTGTGGCTGTCGTTTTATCCTTTTCGTCAAGAGGCTTATGTGGATATGGCAGAGGTGTGGGTGCAGAGATTGGTCGCCGACTACGACCCCAGTCAAATTGATAGGGAAGAATTTCAACGTGCAACTTTCCGTCAGGATGCTTTGCGTTGGGCATTAGCCCGAGGTGTGCGCAGTGGTCGCACAGCCTCACATTTTGCCCGCCACTGGGTGGGGCAGAAGTTGCTCGAGAAAAAAAGCGGCCAATAAGCCAGCTTCGATATCTGCTCTGAGGTCAGCACCCAACTCAGAATCAAACTCAGAATCAAAGGCAGTAAAGACGGCGGATAAAAAAGCACAAACTGACTACAAAACTAAATTGAAAAAAGTTTTAAAAAGTTCAAAAGAAATTAGAAATAAGAATCGGTAAGTTCAGCCGACATTAGGAATAAGTAAATGACGCGCTATTTTTTGCTGCTTTTGTTCAGCATTATCATCCCAAGGGCTGCACTTGGGGACACCGTGGTTGTAGAAAACGGTGATGTGTTAACGGGTGAGGTAGACAGCATTGCTGGGGGGCGGCTGGTTTTATCTACCACTTATGCAGGCGATGTGGTCATTGATATGGCGGCAGTTCGCGAAATAGAGACAGAAGGGAATTATACCTTACGTTTGCAGGACAAACGGGTGGTGGGCCGCTTAGCCAGTGTTGATGGCGCCCCTGTTGCGATCACCGCAAACGCTAACATACCGTTCGCCATTGAAGACCTGGTGCTCGCGACTCAAAGTAAGCTCGCGTTCACCTCGTTAGTCAGGGAATGGGATTCTCGGGTAGATCTAGCGTTGGCGCTGTCGTCCGGAAACTCCACGGCTGAAAGTTACAATACGCTGATAGAGTCCGATTATAAGCGTGACAGAACTGCCCATCAGATTACCTTGCTGGTCAACACTGAAGACAGCGAGGGGCTTAAGACTAAGGATCAGCTAGATTTGGATTATGGTTTTAAACTGTTTTTGTCTGACCAATGGTTTAGCTCTGCCAACGCAGAATATTTCAGTGACCCCATCAAAGATGTAGATCAGCGTATTAGCGTCGGTATGGGTGCCGGTTATCAGTTTGTTGATAACAGTTTCGGCGCGTTATCTACAGAACTGGGTCTTAGTGCGGTTCAAGAGGAGTTAGACGGTGATGATGAGGTGAGTCCAGCCATCAGGTGGGGTCTAGACTATAACCGTTACTTTTTTGCCAAGCGGGTTGAGCTATTTCATCGTCAGAGTTTGTTGATTATTCCAGAGGATGACCGCGGTCAAGTTTTGTCCAGCTCTTCGGGGCTGCGCTTTGCACTCAATCATCGAATTGATACTGCATTTCGGGTGGATCTCAATTACGAAACTGACCCCACGCCTGGTAATGAAAAAACAGACACCACTTACACCCTGGGTTTAGGCATCCGTTTTTAGCCAAAAGTGCACTAAAGTCGGTTTCATGCAAATTCATGCAAAATAGATACAGCGATTACTTGACGTGCGCGAGTCTGGTTCATAGAATTCGCGCCTTCTCCAGAAAGCAGAAATGCGAAGTATCTGAAGAAGACCAGTCCCCATCGTCTAGAGGCCTAGGACTCCGGGTTTTCATCCCGGCAACAGGGGTTCGACTCCCCTTGGGGACGCCATATTGAGATGCCCTCTAAGACTTAGGTCTTAGAGGGCTTTTTCATTTCTGGGGTCTTATTATTTTTCATTCGGTCGAGGCGCATACCCTCGCTGCCTCAGCAGCCACTGCCTCAGTGACCACTGGCCCTACTGTTCGCTGCCATTGCGAATGATCTGGATATATCCCCGTACGCCTTGGGCAAAGTTCGCAACGGTGATTTTTTCATTGGTACCGTGAAAGCCAGTGAGATCCTCTGAAGCTAAAACAAATGGATTAAAGCGGTAGGCGTTATCCGCCACTTGCCCATAATGTTTGCTATCAGACCCTGCAATCATCAACCCTGGCGCCACGGCAATATCGCCGTAAACCTCGCGCATGCTCCGAGCAATGTCCTCATAACCCTTAGCGTTCCAGTCTGATACTGCTGAGGCATTGATGCCGCCTCGTGCGCGTACGCTAATGGTGTCGCTTGCCACAAGTTGGGTCACGTAGTCTTCAATACTTTGCATGTTATCTCTTGGGTGAATTCTAAAGTTGACTGTGGCAATGGCCTCAATAGGTAGGACATTAGTCTTAACGCTGCCGGACAACATGGTAGGCGCGGTAGTGGTGCGTAGCATGGCGTTGGTAGTGGCTGAAGCGCTGAGTTGTCGGTCTATCACTGGGCCGAATAGCCATTGGTTGGCGAAGAGGCCGCGCATAGTGAAGGGCATGTAACGGCTGACATTGTCGAACATCTCAGTGCTCAGTCCGCCCAGACCGCCCGGTACCGGATTGTCTTGCAGTTTGGTGATGGCTTTGGCTAAGTCGCTCACCGCGTTGTTCTGAGGTGGCATTGAGGAGTGGCCGCCGGGGGCGGTGGCGACAATATCCAGGGTAATGCTGCCTTTCTCTGCCACATTAATAGACGCCATCAACGCATCTAGGCCGGGGAAAATGCCGTCGAAAACAAAGGAACCCTCGTCCAGTGACCACGCTAATTGAACGCCTTGTTCTTTAAGCAGCGCCGTTATCGCCCCGGCGCCATTGCGGCCACCAATTTCTTCATCGTGACCAAAACTCAAGTACACGGTGCGCTGAGGTTGAAAGCCTTGTTCCAGTAAGTAGGTGACGGCTTGCAAAATGCCAACTACACCGCTCTTGTCATCTAGCGCGCCTCGGCCCCAAATGACACCATCAACAATGTTGCCTGAGAAGGGCGGTTGCTGCCATTTTGCCTCGGAGCCAGGAATAACGGGGACAACGTCATAGTGGCCTGTAATCAAAATGGGTTTTAAGGCGTCATCAGAACCTTGCCATTTGTAAAGCATTGACTGATTCACAAGCTCAAGTTGTAAGGCCTCATTGACTTGCGGGTAGGTGGTCGCGACCCACGCTATAAAATCACTGAATTCTTTGTTTTGCTTACCTTTGGAGGTTTGATAGGAAACGGTTTTGAAGCGTATGGCGGCGGCGAGATTGGCTGCCAACTTGGCCTCATCTAACTGAATATTTACTTCGGCGACGTCACTGAAAGGGGGTGGCGTATGGTTGAGTGTTTTAATCACAATGATTGCAGCAATGGCAACGGTGGCCGTAATTAGTGCTACCGCTGTATTTCTAATAAATTTTTTCATTAAGGTCCTCTCCTGATCCCTTTTGCTCGTAAGCTATGAGCTTAACTAAATATTCCTTTTGCAAAGATTCTTTTGCAAAGATCCGCGCGCAAAGATCCGTGCGCGAAGATCCGTGCGCAAAGATGCCTGTTGTAAAGAGCCTCCGTTCTCCCACCACACCTTGCGCTCAGCATGGGCCGGTTACAACATCGCAGTCGCCGCCAATTGATCAATTACCACTAGTGAATTGCGCCTAATGCGAAAGCCATTCCGTCCTATTAAGCATGCCTAATCCAGAAAAGACACCATTCGGCAGTGCCCAGTTATGTTAGCGCTTACTTTCTGCTAGGAGTAAGGTGCACAAAGTATAGTAAGGAGATTGGAGCATGTCTGAAGGTTTAATCACTGGGGCGACGGGCGGCGATTCGCAACATTCAGTGCCCGTCTCGATGCGGCAGGAATCTGTTCGCGTGCCCTTCAAGTTTCATGGCGAAGGGGGTGAGTATTTCCGGATATGGATTGTCAATATTGTCCTGACTATTCTAACGCTAGGCATTTACTCCGCATGGGCAACAGTTAGAACAAAACGCTATTTCTACGGCAACACCGAGCTAGACGGTGATCGCTTCGACTACTTGGGTGATCCAATAGCAATTTTAAAAGGCCGTATGCTGGCCATAGGTTTGTTGGTGCTCTACCAAGTATTGGTGTCTTTTGGGCCCCCGGCTCTCGGCGGGCTGGTTGGTTTGTTATTTGTCGCTGCACTGCCTTGGATCATATATCGAGCACTGCGCTTCAATGCGCAAATGAGCAGTTGGCGGGGTGTCCGATTTGGCTTCGATGGTGATTGGGGTGGCGCGGCTAAAGCGTATCTCTTGTGGCCATTGTTTGGTGTTGTGACGCTGGGTTTTGGCCTCCCATATGCTTGGTACAAACAAAATCAGTATCTACTGTCGAATTATCGATTTGGTGGATCCAACAGCACCTCTACCACCGAGCCAGCTGATTTTTATCTGCTGGCATTGGCAGTATTCGGTTTTACGTTGGTGGGCGGCATATTGCTTGTATTGTTGACCTCGTTGCTTGGCATTACAGGTTTTGGTGCTAATGAAGATTTTGGCTTTGGTGCGATGGGTGCGTTCGCGGCTTTGTTAGTTGGCGCGGCTTATTTCGTTTTTTACATCATGATTTTTGCTGTGTATCAGGCGATGTATTTTCAAACCGTCTACAACAATATTGAGATTGCCGACAATTATGTGGGCACGAGTGTCGCTGTCACTGGGCTGGGTAAGATTGTTGTAAGCAACACAGTATTAGTACTTGTGACCCTAGGTTTTTATTACCCCTTTGCGCAGGTCCGGATGACTCAATATTTGCAGGACAATTTGTGGGTAGATGCGGTTGATTTGGACTCGTTTGTGGCTAAGTCCGGGGACGAGAGCAACCCACTTGGCGAAGAAATTGGCGAGGCATTCGATCTTGGTATTGGCATATGACAGTACTTTCCGGCACCTATTATGACGGCGTGAGCAGTCGTGGACATCCCGCGACGCTAACTGTTGAACGCCTGCAGGCTGTATTGATTTATGGTGAGCAGAGGCTTCAACTTGATCCAAACCGCCTAAATATTGAAGCGGCTTTAGGCCGCATGCCGCGCAAAATAACTTGGCAGGGAAACGATTTTTTTGCCGCTGATGCGTCAGCGGAACTAGATCAGTTGGTTGCGTCTTTAGGTAAAGGATCAATCATGGACTGGGTGGCGGGACTAGAAAAGCGGGGCGGCATTATAGTTGCGGCGACACTTGGTACCCTGCTTTTTATTCTTGGATTTGGGGTCTATGGGGTGCCTAAGTTGGCGGAAGCAACGGCCTATATCTTGCCAGAAAGCGTCAGTGCAAAACTGGCCAATTCGACCCTTGAGAAGTTGGATCTTGCGCTAGATGACTCCGCATTGTCTGACGAGCGTCAGGCGCAGTTGCGTGCATTTTTTCTCGCTCGGGGTGAGGTAGATGAATTGTATTTTCGTAAGGCTCAACGTGTGGGCGCAAACGCTTTTACTCTGAGTCAGACCACCGTGGTCTTCACCGACGATCTTGTGCAACTCACCAGTGACGATGAAGAGCTATTGGCCGTGTACTTCCACGAGCTAGGGCATGCCCGGTTATTGCATGTGGAGCGATCAATTTTGCAGAGCGTGGCCTGGGCGGTGGTGTTAACCATGATTACCGGTGACATAGGCGGGGTTGGAGAGCTCGTGTTGGCGCTGCCATTAACCTTGGGGCAGGCCGCGTATTCCCGTAAGCATGAGCGTGAAGCCGACGAATTTGCCATTGTTGAACTCAAGGCGCTAGGAATTTCTCCCTTGAAGCTCGCCACTATGTTGGATCGGATTGAAGCCAGTCACGGTGTCTCCCATGAAGATGAGCTATCAATTAGTTTGGACTTGAAAAGCCCAGAAAGCCCAGAAAGCCCAGAAAGAACAGAACGCCCAGAAAGCATAAGTCTTGGCCCGCAAGTTGAAGGCTCAGCCAATAAAGACAGCCAAGGCGCTGATGTGAGCAATGCAAGAGAAGGTCTGGTTGAAAACCCAAACGACGCAAAAGACGAGGAAAGTAACTTTTCTAGAAGTTTGCTTGAGTTGCTGTCCTCTCACCCTATTACCTCTGAGCGTAAGGCCTATATTCGAGCGGCTGCTCAGGACAACTAGCCGCTGGGCTAAGCGCAGTCAATGTGGCGTCGAACTGGGTATCAACTTGCCCAGTTCAGAGCGCTCTTAATCTCAACGAGTAACCACTACTAGTAACCACCAATGGCTCGCCGTAAACTGTAGGTAACAGTAAATCTCAACACGCCCTCCGCTTTGCTGGTTAGGGGTGTTGAGCTGGGGTGAGGATAAGCTGCAGTGTATGACCATATGTAGCTAGTAGAAGAAGGGGATGAAGTTGAACAGTCAAATAGTGCCTACTCAGGTTGATGTGGTTGTGGTCGGTGCGGGGTTTTCCGGTATGTACATGTTGCACCGTTTGCGCCAGCTGGGGTTGAGTGTCCAAGTGTTAGAGGCCGGCAGCGATGTAGGGGGCACTTGGTATTGGAACCGTTATCCGGGTGCTCGCTGTGATGTGCCAAGTATGGAGTATTCTTATAGTTTCTCTGAAGAGCTGCAGCAAGAGTGGAACTGGAGCGAGGTTATGGCAGCGCAGCCGGAGATTTTGCAGTATGCCAACCACGTGGCTCAGCGCTTTGATCTACGTTCAGATATTCAATTTGACACACGCGTAGCCAGCGCTGTATTTGCGGAAGAGAGTAAACGTTGGGATATCGGTACCCAAGCCGGTGACCATTACAGCGCGCGTTTTTGCATTATGGCAACAGGCTGCTTGTCCGTTCCTAATACGCCGACTATTGCCGGTGCAGAGGATTTTGCCGGGCCTATTTATCACACCGGTAACTGGCCTCAGCAGGGCGTGGATTTTTCAGGACTATCAGTAGGTATCATTGGTACTGGTTCATCGGGTATTCAATCTATTCCCGTGATTGCTGAGCAAGCCAAGCACTTAACAGTGTTTCAGCGCACACCTAACTATACGATGCCTGCACACAATGGGCCTTTGAGCGCAGCCTTCCAGCAGGAGGCGAAAAAGAACTACGCGGAAATTCGTGACGAACAGCGCGCCTCGCAAGTGGGCATTATTGGTTATGGGTTCGGTTTTGGTGGCGCTGAAAGTGTCGAGCCAACAGACGAAATTCTGGCGACCACGGAAGCCCAGCGGATGGCGCTGGTTGAAGAGGAAGGTTTTGTGGCCATTCGGCGCTTTGCTGACGTGTCTGTGGACCCAGAGGCAAACGAACTGGCTTGCGAGATGTACCGACAGCAGATTAAGCGGGTGATTAAAGACGGTGACACCGCCGAGTCACTGATGCCTCGCGATTACCCCATGGGGTGTAAGCGCCCGGTCATCGATACCGATTATTATGAAACCTTTAATCGGGATAACGTGACCTTAGTGGATTTACGCAAGGGCGGTATAGAAAACATTCAGGCCAATGGCGTTAAAACCGGCCAAGGTGAGTACGAATTTGACGTGTTGGTTTACGCCACTGGCTTTGACGCCATGACCGGTGCCCTTGGCAAAATTGATATTCGCGGCAGAAATAATACGGCGTTGACTGAGCATTGGGAGGCTGGTCCACGAACTTATCTGGGCTTGCAAGCCAGTGGTTTCCCCAATCTCTTCACAATTACCGGGCCGGGTTCACCCTCTGTATTGAGCAATATGATTGTCTCAATAGAGCAGCATGTAGATTGGATCAGCGACTGTATTGCCTTCATGGATAAATCGGAGCTGGCCACTATAGAGCCCACCCTAGATGCAGAAGATAAGTGGATTGCGCATGTGAACGAAGCGGCTGAAGGCACCATGTTCACGGCTGCCTCTTGTAACTCTTGGTATCTGGGTGCGAATATTCCCGGCAAGCCGCGCATATTTATGCCTTATGTAGGCGGCGTGGGCACCTATCGAGAAACCTGCGATAGAGTGGCCGCTAATGACTATGAAGGGTTTGTGCTCAGCGCTTCCTAGATTGTTGTAAGGCGTTGAGCTACATAGGCTCGTTGACACCCCAAATGGTAGGCAGGCGCCTGCTGCGTATAGGGATACTGTTTTTCGCTTATCTAGCGGCGTGGACTGCTAGGTAACCACACGGTAGCTCGGCTTTTATATTTTTCGCTTAGAGGTGACGTAATTAATTCTAGAAATGGTTATCTGTTAGCGATCTCCTCTTGGTATGCGGCCTTCGGTATGCAGTCTGTGCTGTTTGCGTGGCTGGTCACCATTGTATTGCGCGAGAGCGCTGAGCGTGTTGGCTTGGCGCAGATGTCGGTGCTTTTACCGGGCTTGTTCCTAATCCTTATTGCCGGGGTTTTGGCCGATCGAATAGGCCAAAAACGTCAGGCTATATGGTCACAGCTGTTCGCGGCAGTTCTGCCATTGTTGCTGATCTTCGCGTTACTGTTCGACGCTTTGTCTTATCCTGTGATGATTGTTTACGCTTTGCTGATGGGGGTAGCGCAAGCATGTTTAACCCCAGCAAGAGACGGGCTGTTGAACTTGGTTGCGGGACAAAATGTTCAGCGCATGGTCATGCTCACTAGCCTCTGCCAGTTTGGTTTTCAAATTCTTGGTTATACCTTGGCGGGTTTCGCTGACTCAGTAGGGCCTGTATATATTCTTAGTTTTCAAGCCGTTATCTTACTCTTAGGCACCTGGGGATATTTCCAGTTGGGCGAAATTGGTCGCCCAGTGGTGGTGGCAAAAAACGATCGCGAGACCGTACTTAAAGGTTTGTGGGAGGGCGCCTCCACAGTGCTTGGCAACCCGGTAATGCGGGCGGTGTTGATTCAGAACATTGCCATGGGCTTCTTCTTTATGGGCAGTTTTATTGTTGCCTTCCCTTTAGCTATACGCGAAGTATTTGCCGGTTCTTCCGCTGATTTGGCGGCCCTCAATGCGTTGAACTCCCTGGGCTTGGTTTTAACGATATTGGTGTTGTTGCGGGTGGGCTATGTTTCCCGTGCAGGTCGGGCCCTGATCCTAGCCCAAGGTATTGGATCAATGGTGTTAATGAGCGCAGGTTTTGTCTCCAATCAAATAGTGTTTACCAGCCTTGTTTTTGTCTGGGGTATTTGCGGCGGTCTGGCCATGCCCATGTCTCGGACTTTACTGCAGCAGTTGGCACCCCCCAATCAACGCGGGCGGGTGATGAGCTTTTATGCATTTTCCTTTATGGGCGCAGGTCCATTTGGTGCTTTGCTCAACGGCTACATGTCAGACCTATATGGCCCTCAGCAAGCCATTATTTTTTCTGGGCTTGGGATGATTATCGTTTTGCTAGTGGTGTCTTCAGTGAGTCCGCTCTGGCGCAATGTCATCATTAATGATGAGGCCAAAGCTTAACTGCGTGAGAGCAGGGTAGGGCTGTGAGTTCGGCGCAGGTTATATCCGATAGACGACGCGTTAGAAAGGTAGCTTGAGTGTGACGATGAGGCTGGGTGCTAGCTAAGGCGCGAGAGAGTTTGATGGCGCGCAATAGGGTTGTAGGTTCACCTGTTGTGCGAATTTAGCAGCTTAAGCCTGCTGGCTCTGGTGGTAGGTGTGACGACAAAGTGTTCGTCTGACGGGGTAGAAGCGGATTACAGAGGCGTTTGGAATAACGCTTATAGGAAAAACCCTTCAAGTAACGCGCTCCAGATAGCTTTCTCTAAATAGCGGCTTATAAAGAGTTGTGCGCAAACTTTCTAACTCTCCAGTTTCTGACTCTCCAATTTCTGACTTTCCAATTTCTAACACTCCACTGTTTAACACTCAAAAAGTGTCCCCCAAATAAAAAGGGCCGGTTAAAAACCGGCCCTCATTGCTCGTATGTGAGGAGCAACTAAGAAGGTTGTCCCTCGAAACTTGCAATAGATACCACTGATCACCTCCTTTAGTTGTTGTTAATTGAACCCTGATTATGTCCCAAGGTGGGCATATTGCAAGCCGATATTTACGGTTTTTTGACTGGTTGGTGAGATTTTTCAGCCTATAACGAAGATAGTTGAGTCTATGTGCGTGATTGGGTTTGACTCCCAGCCGTACTTCGTTAGAATTCCGCTCCTGTTTAGCGCAAAGCTACACAAAGCGGGAATAGCTCAGTTGGTAGAGCACCACCTTGCCAAGGTGGAAGTCGCGAGTTCGAGTCTCGTTTCCCGCTCCATTTTTTCCCGCCACAGCGCGCTTTTCCCCAAAAAAATAAATTTTTCAGCCCAACAGCGGTGTTGAACTATTTTTTGACTATTTCCCAAAACCCCTTGTAGGGATGTTATTGATTGACAGACTGACGAACTGATAAGAATTGGTGTTGGAGAATGGCATCAAATAATCAACGATAAAGATAATCC
>QXZU01000067.1 GCA_009886205.1 K189A clade bacterium
TTGAACAAGGCATCAAAAAGTTTTGAATATTTGAAATGGTGGCCTGAGGTGGAATCGAACCACCGACACGAGGATTTTCAATCCTCTGCTCTACCGACTGAGCTATCAGGCCATACTGCTTGCCTTACATCGGCAGCGAGCGGCGTATTAAACCGATGTCGCGGCTTCCCGTCAACTGTCCTGAGCAGGTGTATAGCCTTCTGGTTGATCTACCTCTTCATTTTTGAAGAATCGCCACATCTGATCGAGCAAATATTTGCGTGTTTCGGGGTCAATTAAGCTCAGGTGCTTTTCGTTGATCAGCATAGTTTGCAGGGTCTGCCATTCTAGCCAAGCCTTTTCAGATACTTCGGCAAAGATTTTTTCACCCTGCGTTCCAGGAATAGGCTGTTTTTCTAATCCGGGCAGCTCTTTTTGATACTTACTGCAATTTACCATTCTGCTCATGCTGATTTTGTCCTTTATTGGCCGTTTAGCTTAGTGGCCTTTTGGCCTATTCACGCTATTTGGTAGGGCTGGTTGCCAGGGGTGCCAGTAGTTTAACGGCTACCGCAGACAATCCTATGGCTTCATTGTTATTTTCTAAATGCGCGGGCAGCACCCAACGGGTTGCTAGTTCTTGTACCTGTAGTTCTGGTTGGGTATTTAGCGAGATATAAATGGGTTCTACTTCTAAATGAAAGTGAGTGAAGGTATGCCGAAAAACCTTTGCCGTGTGGTGGTCTGTGGCTGCTATATCTAAGCCTAACTCCGCTAAATATTCGGCTATAGAGGTCTCAGAGGCGCGTTCCGGCGGGTTCCATAGACCGCCCCAAAGTCCGGTAGCCGGTCTTTGTTCCATGAGCGTTGCACCGTTCGGCAAACTCACTATAAAAAAACGCGCCGTTCGCAGTGGCTTGGCTTTTTTCGGTTTTGGTGTGGGCAGTTGGTGAACTATTTCTTTAGCGTTAGCCACGCACTTGGTCTGCATGGGGCAGTCTGCGCAGTTTGGTCTTTTTCTCGTGCACAGGGTGGCGCCGAGATCCATTATTGCCTGGGTATAAGCCGCTGTGCGTGTCGCCGGGGTGTGGTCTATGGCGTGCTGCCACATCTGCGCGTTGATTTTGCTCTCGCCCGGATAGCCTTCTATGCCATGAAATCTGGCCAATACCCGTTTCACGTTGCCATCCATAATCACCCCTTGCTGGCCCATGGCAATGGCTCTTATGGCACCGGCAGTCGACCGTCCTATGCCAGGCAGCGCTTCTAAGTCCTCTTGTGTTTCCGGCATTTGGCCTTGGTGGTTTTCTACTATGAGTTGGGCAGACTTATGTAGGTTTCTGCCTCGGGCGTAGTAACCTAGCCCCGTCCATAGGTGCAGTACCTCGTCGATATTGGCTTGGGCAAGGCTTTCTATGTTGGCAAAGCGCTGAGTGAAGCGGTTGAAGTAATTGATGACTGTTGCAACCTGGGTTTGCTGCAACATGATCTCGGAGACCCATACTCGGTAGGGGTTGATGTCGGCTTGCCAGGGCAAATCTTTGCGGCCATTTATTTCAAACCAATCAAGTAATTGCCGCGCAAACCAATCCATCAATAACGCATCCCTTTTTTACTGCCCGAAGAGGTTTAAGAGCTGTTTGGCGGCTTCTCTCAATTGTTCTGGCACCTGCTCTTCTATCACTTCGTCTAATTTTTCTTTTACTTTGTCTTGCTGCGAATTTTTCAAGATTTGCAACAGCATCTTACCCACTGCCTTGGTATTTGGCTTGCATTCAGGTTCAGCCAGTTTGCCCTTACAGTCAAAGGGAATAGCAGCGTCCATTAATACGGGCGTTAACTTAATTTGTTGGCCCGGTTTGGGGGTTTGCACCACGGCCTCGCCTGTTAAAGAAAGATTGTCGTCAAGAAACGCAATAGAGCCGCTCGCGTTGGCTTGCAGGTTATCCAAATCAACGATCAACGTATTTGCTTCCCCTTGGATTGTCCACGCGGCAGTGAGGTTGTTGTACTGCAATTGATCTGGCAGTTCCTCTACAGGCTCGCCTGTATTAGCTAATTGGTTGATCAGTATCAGCGCGTTTTTGACTTGGCCAATATCAATGCTGCCTTGACCGCCATCCAAATTTGCAGAGCCCACAACGCTTTTGGCTAGCGCTTCCTCGGTATTACCGAGCATTTTTAATTGGCCTTGGACTTTTAATGGCGCCTGCCAGTTGAGTTTGTTGTCTGTGGCTGCAACGAGTTTACGGCTGTCTATATCCGAGCCACTGAAGGAAATGTCCCAAGGAATTGGTCTAAGGTTTACATCAATAGTAGCCTTGCTTTGAAGTTTGCCACCAAAGAAATCTGCTATTGCTAAAGACACTTTGCTTTTGCCAGCGGTTTGGCTGAGGTTCAATAGGCCGCTTTGAAATTCGTATTGGTCGACAACTATTCTGCTTAGGTCGCAACTAAAATCTGCATCAAAGGCCAAAATGCTATCAACTGGCAGCAAGTCGTCGTCTGAGCTTGTTGTGTTGCTGGTTGTATTGTTGTCGGTAATTTCCCCATTGCAAATGCCCGAGGCATAAGTACTTGTGAGCGTTGTGTCCGTAAATCGTACACGCGCTCTTTGGGCGCTATCTGCCGAGTCTAGCGCCGTGAATGTCAGTTGGCCGGCTAGGTTTAAATCCTCGCTAGACGCATCTGCGCTTGCGGCAACGTAGCCTAAATCCAACACAAATGGGCTGGCTTCATCAGGGCGAAAGTCACTGATGTCTAGTTTACGCAGAATCATTTGGCTGCCCTGAGACTCAACTTTAACGTTTTCTAAAACAAAACTATGAATCTGCCAAGACTCCAGTGCGGCAAAAAGATTACCTATTTGGGCGTTTAGGGTGAGCTTGCCAATATTGATATTTTCAGAGGCATCAATCGCGTCGATATTTTCCGCAGACAATCCCAGTGTTGGCTGTATCTGCCAATTGATATCTCCGTTAATACTAATCTGATAGCCGCTTGCTTCAGTCAGGTAGGCTTCAAGATCCAACTTGTAGCGATCACCATCACTAAAGTAAACGTACCCTGCAATACCAATCAGTATTACGCTGGCAACAATGAGTCTAAATAAAAGTTTCATATAGTTAGTTCTCTAGAATGAGCAATTAATTGGGCAAATGACTATGTTTTTGTGCGGGCGGTTTAGCAGGTGCGCAAAATTTTCATCAGCAAAACGCCAAAAGCTCGGAAAAACTTCATCTACCACAGTATTACAAAACCCGTATCGTTTATGATGGCAATGTAGACCGACTGTCGGTCTTTTGCGACAACTGAATATTTCTTTGAGGACACAATGTCTGTAGATACTTTTGATCCACGCCAGTTCAATGCCAAGCAAAAACCCATTGCCGCGGATTTGTTGGCCCAAGCCGTTGAGCTGGCGACTAGCGCTGTGCCTGAAGACTGCGAAGTGCACCTCAGTCAGGAGCAGGTCAATCTTTTAGCGCCACTGCTGCAACATCCGGGCTGGACTGATGCAGCAGCTGAGTTAGACGATGCCGCAATAGTCAGCCTTATTCGATTTTTCACCCTAGGCGAGATGGGCCACCCTGCGTGGAAGGCAGAGGCAAAATCTCCCGTGGTGGCTTTGGTGCGGGTGTTAAAAAAGCGTAAAGCTATGCCCGGTGATTTGGTTGCTTGGATTAAGGCGAATACCACCAATCGGTTTTTGCCCCATGGCGACTTGATGGACCTTCTTTAGCAGGTAAATTCTGCTCGTAGCCCTTTCTCTAACTCTGCCTGATGAATAGGTTTTGCCTATTTGCAGGGAGAGAGTTGTGCTGAATAAAACGGCTTTTATCGGACAGCACGTCTTGGTTGATACCTAGATTTACCTTAACTGGCATAAACCAGGACTGTAATCTTTGGCAAAGCCCGTTAAACTGCCCGGCTTCAAAGCATAACCGCAGGTGAAAAAAGTGCGTCAGGCAAAAATAACAAGAGATACGAGCGAAACCCAAATCGTCTTGAGCGTAAATCTCGATGGCACCGGCGATAGCCATTTTGCTACCGGTTTGCCATTTTTTGACCATATGCTCACGCAAATATCTCGTCACGGAATGATTGATATTCATATCGAGGCCACCGGCGACCTTGAGGTAGACGCGCACCACATGGTTGAGGACGTGGGCATTGTCTTGGGTCAGGCGCTTAACGAGGCCATTGGCGACAAGAGCGGTATCACTCGGTATGGCCATGCTTATGTGCCGTTAGACGAAGCCTTGTCTCGCGTAGTTATTGACCTGTCTGGTCGTCCGGGCCTGCACTATGGGGTGGAATATACCCGTGCTCGCGTAGGTGATTTCGACGTCGACCTACTGCGCGAATTCTTCCAAGGGTTGGTTAACCACTCAATGATGACTGTGCACTTGGACAACCTCAAGGGCGACAACGCCCATCACCAAGCTGAGACTTTGTTTAAGGCCTTTGGTCGTGCGCTGCGTATGGCGGTGACCGCCGATGAGCGTATGTCCGGCATCGTGCCTTCTACTAAGGGCAGCTTGTAGACCTATGTTGCTGATTCCTGCCATTGATTTAAAAGACGGTGCCTGTGTGCGCTTGCGCCAGGGCCGCATGGCTGAATCTACCGTGTTTTCTACCGACCCTGTGGCTATGGCCGCTCATTGGAAAGAGCAGGGTGGGCGCCGTTTACATATTGTTGACCTCGATGGTGCTTTTGCGGGTGAGCCGAAAAATGCGGCATTGATTGGCGCAATGGTTGCCGCAATGGGCGACGTGCCTGTGCAGGTCGGTGGCGGTATTCGCAGTGTCGAAATTATCGATGCCTATCTTGATGTGGGCGTAAGCGCCGTAATTGTTGGCACCAAGGCTATTGAGGATCCCGAGTTTTTGGCCGCCACTGCGCATAAGTATCCGGGCCAAGTTATTTTAGGTTTAGATGCGCGCGGCGGCGTTGCTGCAACTCAAGGCTGGGATAAAGACTCTGGTGTACAGGCCCTTGATCTAGCTCGTCAGGCAGGCCAGCTGCCAATTGCCGGAATTGTTTATACCGATATTGACCGCGACGGCATGATGGAAGGTTTGAATGTTGCGGCGACATTAGAAATTGCTCAGGCCGCCAAAGTGCCGGTTATCGCCTCCGGCGGCGTGACCAACATGCAAGATCTGCAGGTGCTTAAAGAAGCCTTTGCCGCTCAGCCGGAACTTTTGTTGGGCGCTATTACTGGTCGTGCAATTTATGAAGGCACTTTAGACGTGGCCCAAGGCCAAGCATTTTTGGACCAAAAGTCTTAGGGCAATTTTTCTAATAAGTGGTTTAGCGCGCACTAATATATGGCCCGTTTATGACGCGGGCCCTTTACCTCTACCTCTACCGCTACCTTTACGTTTTTCGTTTGTGGCCGTTTGTGGCCGTTTGTGGTCGAGAGAGGCCGATTGTCTGCGGCGCTTGCCCTGCGCAAAAACTCGCGCTCTACTTTTAGGCGCTTTGTTATTTTTCTTTTAACAAATGCTGTGCAGCGAACGCTAAGAGTTCATCTTCATCTGCGCTGAAATTTATGTCCGGCTCAATACCTGAGTTATGAAAGGAGCGCCCGCTTGGTGTGTAGTAGTAAGCGGTGGTGATTTTCAGCGCCTGAGCATCGGGCAGGGGTGGTAGTAGCGATTGCACGGTGCCTTTACCAAAAGACGTGTTGCCAATTATCGTTGCTCTGTCTCTATCTTGCAGCGCCCCTGCGACTATCTCGGAAGCCGACGCGGAGCCGTGATTGATTAACACAACCACCGGTAGGTTGTCAGTGTCATCGCCCTTAGCGGCAAAGTAAGAGGTATTGTTAGAATCATCTGGTGCAAAAGTAGTCTGTTGTTGCGTGGACACAACTAAGCCGCCATCTAAAAAAATCTCCGCTACACTCACTGAAGATTGCAATATACCCCCGGGGTTGTTACGGAGATCTAGGATTAAGCCGGTTAACGGATTTTTTTCGCTAAGCGCTGCTAGGCTCAGCTTTAGGTTTTTACCTGCATTTTGGTCGAAGCTTGAGAGGCGTATATAACCTATGCCTCGGTCGAGATTTCTATGGCTGATACTTGTGGTAGTGATTAATTCGCGTTTTAAAACAAGAGGGATACGTTGTTCTTGTCCTGGTCGCTCCAACAATAAAGCTATTGACTCTCCAATGGCGCCTTTCATCTGCTCGATCATTACCGCCATGTTCATGCCTTTTGCAGGGTCGCCATTAATTCCTCTGATGATGTCGCCTGCAAGAATGCCGCCTCGTTCTGCGGGCGTATCTTTGATCACCGAAACTACGGTGAAAAAATCATTAGATAAGCTGACTTCTATGCCGATGCCGCCGAATTTTCCTTCACTGCGACTGAGCAGGTCTTCATAACTTTGTTGGTCGAGCAATTCTGAATATTCATCTAAACCTGCGAGCATGCCCCTAATGGCATGGCTAACCATTTCTTGTTGGTCTAAGTCTTCCACATAGTTGTCATCGATCTGCTGCAATGCAGCAGCAAACGTTCGCACAGCGGAGTCGTGGTTTGAGAAGTACCATTGAAAAACTAAAATACCCAAGAGTATGCCGGTAATCATACTGAGCAGTAGGCTGAATAATGGCAGTGGTCTTAAAATCATATGAAAGGGGCGTTTATGCATTCAGCGCTGATCATAAACTAAGTGGTTGAGAGTATTCGCCACTTTTTAATGCCCCAATTAGCTGCTTTAGGGAAAAACATTGGGTTTTGTCTGAGAATTAGAGCTTCAACCATTGGGTCGGATTGCTGACTTTGCCATCTTGACGTAATTCAAAGTACAGGCCGGGCTCGCCTTGGCCGCCACTGCTGCCTGCGCTGCCGATTATTTCGCCGCTTTCAATCCAATCGCCGGTCTCTTTGCTCAACGTGTCGCAGAAGCCGTACATGGTCATATAACCCTCTCCGTGATCAATAATGGTCATTAAACCAAAACCTCTGAGCCAATCTGCGAACACCACCCGCCCACGAAATACTGCCGTTATCGGTGTGCCCAGATCTGCGTTAATTTTAATGCCACGCCAACTCAAGTTTCCGCCCGCTCGCTGCTCGCCAAATCGGTGTTTCAATCGGCCTTCTAGCGGTGCGGGTAGATTGCCCTTGGCGTCTATAATGCTCGAATCGTCAAAGGTCGTTGCTTCCAGTTCTAGTGTCTGTATGAGTGTTTGTAGGCGCTGGCTGTCTGCAAGCAGGATTTTTTGCTGCTGAGACTTGTTCTTCTTTTGTTCCGCAAGTTTGCGTATAGACAGTGCGCGGCTTTTGCGCTGATCGCTCATTGCTTGGCGTTGTTCTTTAAGGGTTTGTAAATTCTTGTTGTGCTGTTGTTTTTGCTCGCTGAGCATTTTTTCGCTTTCAGCCAGTTGCCGCAGCGTTTTTTTGTACTCTTCTATTAAGCCCAGGCGCTCGGCGCCGAAGTAACCGTGATAACGAATTAACCTGTCCAGATCCGCTGGAGAATTTTTGTTCAGCAGTTGCTTAATAAAGTCGTCCCCGCCCAGGCGGTAGGCGGCGCGCAGGTGAATTGATACTGCTTTGCTCTGCGCTTGTTGTAGCGCCTTGAGTTCGCCTATTTCTTGTGTAGATTTATTCAGCGCTTTGTTTGCATCTGACAACTCGATTTCGGCGGCTCGTGTCTTTTTTGTCAGCGTAGCAATTTTTGTATCTTGTTCACGCAACTGCGATTGCAGTTGGTTGTTCTCTTGTTCCGCCTCGGTCAGCCACTTATCTAACGCATTGAGTTGATCAAGTGTCTGTTTAAGTGCCAGAGCGTTTTGTTCAATGTCGCTCTGGGCCATAGCGCCAAAGGGCTGGGCGCCTAGCAGCAAAAGTATTGCCATAAGAAATGGCACTAGGTACCCACGCCGGCCTGAATGTTTTTTACGAAAAACTAAATCTGACAAACGACAGTTGCTAGTCATATTAAGACTCGACGGTAAAAGGATTGAGCAAAGCTCGCCTACTGCCCATCTCCGGTGGCTAAGGATTCTCCGGTCATCTCTTTGGGAATATCTAGCCCCATTAGATCAAGGAGCGTTGGTGCTACATCGCACAAAGAACCACCATCGCGCAGGTTGATTTTCTTCGGGCCAACATAAACCAGCGGCACTAAATTGCTGGTATGCGCTGTGTGCTCCTGAGCGCTTTCATGATCTACCATTTGTTCTACGTTGCCATGATCGGCCGTAACAAGCATTTGCCCCTGGGTTTTCTCTAAAGCCTCACGTAAGCGCATTAAACAATGATCTAAGGTTTCTACTGCCTTGATGGCAGGTTGAAGCTTACCGCTGTGGCCTACCATGTCGCCGTTAGCGTAGTTGCAGACAATTGTGTCAAAGCGGCCACTTTCTATGGCTTCAATAAGTTCATCGGTGACTTTCTTTGCACTCATTTCTGGCTGTAGGTCATAGGTTGCGACCTTCGGAGAAGGCACCAGTAGGCGCTCTTCGCCGTCGAAATTCTCTTCGCGGCCACCTGAGAAAAAGAAGGTCACATGAGCGTACTTTTCAGTTTCCGCAATGCGTAGTTGCTTCATGCCTTTATTTTGTAGATGTTCGCCAAAGGAGTTAACCAACTGCAGTTTGCTGAACGCGCAGGGTAAATCTATATCGTCTGCGTACTGAGTGAGTGTGGTGAAATTTGCTGGTCTGGTGAATGAGCGACGAGCAAAACCGTCGAAATCAGGTTCAGTCATTGCCCGAGTAATTTGCCGCGCCCGGTCGGCACGAAAATTCATAAACACTACTGCGTCCTCTGCATTTAAGTGAAAAGGCGCGTTGTCTGCTGCATGTATTGCGGTGGGTTGTACAAACTCGTCGTTTTCATCCCGCGCGTAGGCTTTCTCTAGTGCTTCCACGCCGCTGGTTGCGTGAAAGGGCGCCTCGCCTCGGGCCACCAAGTTATAGGCGCGCTCTACTCGGTCCCAGTTGCGGTCTCTATCCATGGCAAAGTAGCGACCACTGACACTGATTACCTGACCGCATTGAAGTTGGGACAAAAGTGCATCGGCTTTAGCCAGCGAATCTTTGGCGCTGCGCGGTGGTGTATCTCTGCCGTCTAGAAACGCGTGGAGATAAATTTTCTTTATACCTTTGGCCGCAGCAACTTTAATCAGGCTAAAAATTTGCGCCTCATGGCTGTGCACGCCGCCAGGAGAGAGCAATCCCATGATATGCAGTGCTCCGTCATTCTTTGTCACTGTATCTGTGACATCAACGAGGGCTGGGTTGTCGGCAAAGTCGCCGTCTTCGATAGATTTATTAATGCGCGTGAAATCTTGATAAACCACCCGTCCAGAACCCAAGTTCATGTGGCCCACTTCCGAATTACCCATTTGCCCATCTGGTAAACCCACATCAATACCTGATCCTGAGATCAGTGTGCGCGGATGGTTGCTCCATAGATCATCCCATGTGGGCATGTTTGCCATGGCAATAGCATTATTTTCGGTATTCGTGCTGTGGCCGAAGCCGTCGAGTATGACGAGTAGGCTGGTTGCGGACATGGCGTGGTAACTCCTAGGGTACTCTTATAGGGGGTCGCTAATTCTTTTGCTTCTCTTTCTTTTTTTGCCAATTGGGCTAAAAGTAGGCCTATAAACAGGCCTGATGCCAACGGCGCAAAGGTGCAAACACCCTGTTAAGTCTTAGTTTTTGCGCAAATTTGAGCGGCTAAGTTTAACAACAAATGACGTGTCAATGAGATGAAATCTTCAGCTGAAAAGCGGCTTTAGAATTTGGCAACAACCCTGATTTGGCGTAATGCGCGCGCTGAGGATGGTGTCCCATTTCTACGGCTGATGCCGAGGCGAAATTTCTCCATATCAGTCATGCCGTTAAGGCGGCCACAAGTGTATACTCGCCAACGCAATTTTTAGGCGAGAACAATGGAAGCGTTTTTTACTTTTATCGGCGCGCATCCCCTGTTAGTGGGTGCTTTCGTAGTGTTGCTGGGACTCTTTATCCGTAATGAATCGGGTCGCGGGGGAGCAACCATAACAACTCAAGAACTGGTGCGTTTGGTCAATGTGCAAAATGCATTGGTTTTAGACGTGCGCGACAAAGCTGAATTTGCTGAAGGGCATATTGTTGACGCAGTGAATATCCCCTACGCAAGTTTAGAAGAAAAGTGGAGCGAGCTTTCTAAGCACAAAGAGCGCCCTATAGTTGTGGCCTGCAAAATGGGTCAGCATTCAGGCACCGCCGGTACGTTGTTGAAGAAAAATGGCTTCGCTAATGTGTCGCGTTTAATGGGCGGCTATTCAGAGTGGCGCGCGCAAAATTTACCCGTAGTAAAGAGCTAATTTAATGAGTGAAAGTCAAGATACCGGCGATAACGGCGCGGCCAGCGGCGGCGAGAAAGGCCAAGTGCAATTTCGTATAGAGCGTTTGTTTTTGAAAGACTCTTCGTTTGAGTCGCCCAATTCGCCTGAAGTATTTATCAAGCAGTGGCGGCCTGAGATCAAGGTAGATATTAATACTCGCGCCAATTCGTTGGGCGAAGATCTGCAAGAGGTGATTTTAACCGCCACAATAACAGCCACCTTGGAAGACGAGATGGTGGGCTTCATTGTTGAGGTTCAACAAGCGGGCATTTTCTTGATTCAGGGTGCAGAGCCTGCCCAACTGAGTCAGATAATTGGCATCGCGTGTCCCAATACGCTGTTCCCTTATTTGCGCGAAAGTATTGATAACTTGGTGGTGAAAGGCGGTTTTCCTGCTTTGCAATTAGCCCAGGTCAATTTTGAGGCGCTGTATGTTCAAGCCATGCAGGAGCGAGAGCAGCGTGAACAAGCCAGTAGTGACGGTCAACAGGACTCTGCAGACGTGACAACACATTGAGTTCGTTTCAATGTCGCGGCGCTGTGAGGTACGAGGTGTCTGGTTGCAACGGCACAGACACGAACAGACACGAGCAGATACGTTTCATGCAGGTTAGGGAAGCAAGGTAGGCGTCCGGACAACTCGGGCGTTAGAGAAAGCACTGAGCGTAAGTGGCCTAAAGCAGGCCGTCGAAGTTTTGCTGACGCCAACCTTCATACAATGTTATCGCAACAGAATTAGCCAAATTAATGCTGCGCGATGTGGCTTGCATGGGGATGCGCAGTTTTTGCTCGTCGCTCAAACTTTCCGCAATACGCGCTGGCAATCCCTTAGTTTCTTGCCCAAATAAAACGGTATCGTTAGGTAGAAAAGCAATCTCCGCGTAGCTTCTTTTCGCTTTGGTGGTTAAAGCAAACCATCGCGTATCTGCCAAAGCCGTCTGGCATTCCTCGAAATTCTCGTACAGAGACACCAGCGCCAGTTCGTGATAATCCAGTCCTGCTCTTCTTAGGCGTTTGTCATCCCATTCAAATCCAAATGGTTTTATCAGGTGAAGTTTTGCGCCTGTGTTGGCGCAAATACGGATGATATTGCCTGTGTTTTGCGGAATTTCAGGCTGATAGAGAACAACATTCATGCGCTATTGTAGCGCATTCCTCAAGGCAACTGCGCGAATATCAAGTGTTCTAGCTAGTAGTCTAGCTCCTGCATTTTGCGCGTTAGCGTGTTGCGGCCCCAGCCTAATAGCTCCGCTGCGTCTTTTTTGCGACCACTGCTTTTTCGCAATGCTGCGTTTATGATCACGCGCTCGAACCGCGGCATCGCAACGTCTAGTACGGGTATTCCTTTTGCATCATCGAGCAGTTGTCCAACCCAAAGCTCTAAGCCCGACTCCCAGTCGCTGTTAGTTTTGCCTTCTACATTTTGTTGTAGTTCTGGAGGCAAGTCTTCAATCAAAATAACGCGCGAACTGGCCATTACTTGAAGCCATCGGCAGGTATTTTCCAGTTGACGCACATTTCCCGGCCAAGGTAGCAGCGACAAATACTCAGAGGTGGCAGCATCTAAACGCTTTGACTCGTCGCCTAATTCAATCGCCGCGTTGTCGAGAAAATGCTGGGCCAACAATGGTATATCCTCGCGGCGCTCAGAGAGCGCAGGCACATGCACGCGAATGACATTGAGTCGGTGAAAGAGGTCTTCACGGAAGGTGCCTCTTTCTACTAAGGTTTCGAGATTTTGATGTGTTGCGGCGATTATCCTCACATCTACCTGCACGGATTGGTGGCCGCCCACTCGGTAGAATTCGTTCTCTGCCAGTACCCGCAATAACCGAGTTTGTGCGGACGAGGGCATATCGCCTATTTCGTCTAAAAACAATGTGCCGTGATCGGCTTGTTCGAAGCGTCCCATGCGTCGCTGGGTCGCGCCGGTAAATGCGCCTTTTTCGTGGCCGAACAATTCGCTTTCAATGAGTTCATTGGGAATTGCAGCCACATTGAGCGCAACGAACGGGCCAGTTTGCCTAGGCGAGTGTCGGTGCAATGCTCTTGCGACCAACTCTTTACCCGACCCTGAAGGCCCGTTAATGAGCACGCTTACGTTGGAAGACGACAAGCGGCCGATTGCTCTGAACACTTCCTGCATGGCAGGGGCTTTACCAATTATCTCTGTAGGCTCTTCAGGCTTGGCAGTGGCAAGCGGCTCTATTTCTCTGCTGTGCGCTATGGCTCGTTGCACCACAGCTACGGCGTCGTCTACATCAAATGGTTTAGGCAAATATTCGAAAGCACCGCGTTCAAAACTGTGCACTGCGCTTTGTAAATCCGAGTGCGCGGTCATCACAATGATGGGTACTTCAGGGTGGCTGATCTGTACTTTTTCTAAAAATTCCAAGCCCGACGTACCCGGCATTCTGATATCAGTGATGATGGCCAGTGGCGCCTCATCATTCAAGTGATGGAGTGCTTGGTCAGCAGTATTAAACGCTGTAATTGGAATGCTAGCTTGGCTTAACGCTCGGTCTAATACCCAGCGAATTGCACTGTCATCGTCGATCACCCACACATGTTCATTCATTTGCCGCTTCCTATATCTTGTATTTTGTTCGCCGGCGGGGAGAACGGTAAAAATATTGAGAAGGTTGTAGTGCCAGTTTTGCTGGCCACTTGTACCGATCCTTCATGCCGACTAATTATGTTCTGAGTAATAGACAGTCCCAGCCCCGAGCCATTGGCGCGGGTACTGATCATCGGGAAAAATATTTGTTCCAGGAACTTCGTCTCGATGCTTGGGCCATTGTTGGATATGTCCAGTTGCAACACCGACTTATGACGCTTGTTACCAATAGTGAACTGGCGGTTGACCCTAGTCTTAATAGATATTTTGGGGCTATTTGTGTCGCCCAATGCTTCACATGCATTGCGGGCAATATTCAACACCGATTGGATCAACTGGTCTTGGTCGCCTTCCACCGTGGGCAGGCTTGGGTCGTAGTCGCGCATCCAGGTTATGTTTGGGCCAAATTCCACTTTAAGGATACTGATCGCTCTGTCTGCAACTTCGGCAATGATGATTGGTTTCATCTTTAACGGCTGCCACGGGCCCAGCATACGATCGACCAAATCGCGAAGGCGGTCTGCCTCGGCAATAATAATTTGCGTGTATTCTTGCAGCTCCTCGCTGGGTAATGCTCTGTCTAGCAGCTGGGCTGCGCCTCTAATGCCGCCAAGCGGGTTTTTCACCTCATGGGCAAGACCGCGAATGAGATTGCGGGTGGTTTCTTGCTGAGATTCTAAAGAACTATTTTGGCTTATGGCGTTAAGCCTGCTGGTGGGGTGCATTTCTAGTAGCAAACCCCTTGGCGATTCAAAGTTTGTGACGGTGAGGTCAATGCGTTCGATCAGACTCTCGGGCAGTTGCAGGTGAATATCCCTGGCGGTGAACGGTTGACCGTTGTCTAAGGCCGCTTGTAATGAATTGATCAGTTCATCAGATTTGAGAATAAACTGATCCAAAGAATCGCCGCTGATTTGAGCGGCTGAAACATGCAACAAACTCTCTGCTGAAGCATTAACAAGACGCACACGCAAATCTTCATCGAGAAGTATGACTGCGGTAATCAAGCTGTCTAAAAGTCCTGCTAATGCTGGATTTTTCAGTGGCTCTTTGTAGGGCTGTTTTGTTTGATTCATTGTTTGCTCAGTTGATCTAATTTATCTAGCAATAATTAGGCCGAACCTCTTGGTTTAGAAAAATAAAAATGGCTACAGGTATAAGTGCTGGTTTTACATCCCATAACCCCTGTTTGGCTGCTTTTGGGAGCAAAATTTGGTCAAAAGTTTATTTGCTGGGCTGATATTGGCGCTTTGTTATCTGCTGAAATGCTTAGCCCCAACTCTGACGATGCACCAAAATAGGGCGTGCTCCAAAAAAGGTCAAGTACTATCTGATTAAGAGGCTGAGTAAGAGGCTGAAGGAGAGGTTGATTATAGAGGCTGACGAAGAGGCAGATGGACAGGCTAAAGGCAAGGTTGAAGGAGAGGTGGAAGGAGGGCTTGATGTAGAGGCTCATAAGGGGCCGCTGCCACCAGTTCAAAGAGGCACCCGACGAAACGCTTAAAGAGAAGCTTGAAGGGCATCTGGCAAAGCCAAAAACAATATCTGCAGAGTGTTTGCTTGATTGCTTTTTCTGCCTCCAACCTTTTCTGACCACGGCTTGCACCGCGAAATGTATCTCCAGAAGCTAGCGCCGAATGGATGAGTGCCGCAGCAAAGTGAAGGTAAGGGGTGGGCTTTGTTGAATTTCTTCCTGGCCCCGGTGCAGAGTGGCCTTTAGTGAGTGGACTCCGCGGTCAACCGCTTGTAGCTGGAATGTTGAACCAATACCTGAGGCAACGAGCTTGCCGTCTAAGAATATTTTGTGCACAAGGCCATCAAGTTTCTCAAGGCTTGCGCCTGCCCCGGTCTTTGGCGCATCAACGTTGATGATGACATTCAAAGCCCCGGAGTTGCTGCGTATTACGTCACCGTCAGCTGGGCTGATGATGGTGATGGCGTATGGGTAGTAGGAGTAGGAGCGCGCGCGGTCTTTTTGCCACGCTCTATCCAGAATTTTTG
>QXZU01000068.1:0-2643 GCA_009886205.1 K189A clade bacterium
GGTTTGGCCGCTGGTGATTCTATTTAAAGTATCTGGGAGAAAAGTGCTAAAGGCCTTCACTCGCTGAGGCAAGCTGGCAAGGTTCAGGTTGTCGGGTGCATTTATATTATGCAGGTCTTGTACGTGAGGTTCTTTAGAAAACTCCGTGTTGGTATTGGCTGCTGCTTTGACAGCGCCTAAAAACATGGCGTGATCTGTCACGGCATAGAAATCTAAGGGCTGCCCCAGTTGTACTTGGAAACCTGCTGGGTGGGCTATGGCTTCGCCTTGAGCGTATCTGTAGGCGTCATAGGGTGTGGCCACAGTGCCAAAGGCGTAAGCATCAAACGAGTAGTCGGTGTGCACGTGCAGGTCGCCAAAATAGGCTTCGCGGTAAGCGTTGGCTTGAGGCTCTGCAATAATTGTGTCTTTGGGCATGACAAGGTTGGGTGCGTTAAATCTGGGCGCTACTGCCTGAGTGTCGTCGCCATCAGTTGCTGTCGCTGCGGTATTATCTTGTGGGCTAGAGCAGGCTGCCAAAATTGTAGTTAAAACAATTATGCAGGCAGTTGTTGGCAGGCGGTTTAAATCCTTCATTTGTGTTTTCTCCTCAATTTTTGAATCCCCAGCCATAAATTACACCATTGGTAGTAGCAGTGCATGGGTTGATTAGGGCAATAACGAAGTGGCACTTTGAGGAAATAGAGATTAGAAATCTGGGTTTGTGGCTAGATAAACAGGCAAAAAAAAGCCCACCAAGCGGTGGGCTTAATTCAAACCTAATTAAAGGCTAGTTCAGACCGTAGTCCTAAGAACAGTACTTATCGAGCGCCGAATCTGTAGGTCACATCCACACCGTAGTAGCGGGGGTAAAGGGATTCAGCAACCAGACGGAAGTCTCTTGCTTCCGTTGGTGTATCCAAACCTCTGGAATAAACCTGTCCGGTTACATTGTCCACAAAGCCCTTCACCGTCCAGTTTTCAGCGGAATCGCGCCAGATGAGGGACAAATCGATGCGAAGCCGCTCAGGCACCTCGTCTAGTGTTCTCTCAACACCGGAGGTGTAATAGGAACCGGTGAATGCGTATACCGCACCAGCAGTTAATGAGCTGTCATTGAACTGCCACTCGTAAGAGGTCCAAACGGTTGCTTTCCATTCTGGGATACGCTTCAGTGCATTGCCATTGTAGTTGCGTACCAAAAAGTTATCAGCGCCTGGATTGTTAGGGTCCAAATTGAAGTCGCTGAATATGCTGGTTGGATAAGCAGGATTGTCGTCTTCCAAAACAAAAAGATCTGAATCGTATTCCGCTTTGGTGTAACTGGCGTTGCCACCAAGTGTCAGTGCATCGCTGGCCAACCAAGTGACTTCTACTTCTAAGCCGGAGTTTATGGCGGAATCGGCGTTAATCACTTGGTCTAGAGCTGTATTAGTCTGGCTGTTGAAAATCTCGATTCGATCTTGATAATCCGAATAATCATATACGTACGCGGAGGCGTTTACTTGCAGTTGACCATCTAACAGCGTGCCTTTATAGCCAAGTTCGTAAGCAAGAACCTCTTCCTGGTCATAAGTTAGCAGGTTACCTACTGCGCGCGAGTCACCAATGCCCAAGGAATAACCACCTGATCTATAGCCTGTAGTTACAGAGCCGTAGATCAGCGTGTCTTCGCTGGGCGTCCAGTCTAGGTTGACTCGGAACGAGACATCGCCCCAATCATCTTCATCTGACGCTTGATCTGCAAACGAAAATGGAATGCCTTGCAGCAGTAGAGGCGTTGCACAATTGCTACTGCCTAATGCGCATGTGGGCGTAATAGGGTTTGCTGGGTCGAAGGTGGGTGTGGCTGCGCCAGTGAAAATGTTGGCAATAGCCAGCGGCGTCAGACCTAGGGCGCTGCAATCCGTGTTGAAGGATCGGTCACATTGGCCGTCTAAGGCTGGACCTAAGCCTGCGAATGGGCCGGAGTCTAGATTAGCCTCGAAGTATCCTGTTCGGTTTTCAGAGGCAGATTTTTTGTCGTCAGCCCATCTAACGCCTACTGTGAGCGCCCAAGTATCGTTAAAGGTATAGGTGCCTTGGGTATAGGCTGCCAACGCTTCGGTAACGACATCATTGAAATACTCGTAGGAAGCGCCACCTGGGTCGCCCTGCCAAAGGCCAAAGCCACCCGTGTCTCCAATTCTTTGGTGCATAGGGTTCGCGCCGCTGGCGGCAGCGAAACCAGCTAAGTTGCCATAGTTAAAGGGGTTTACGAAACGTTCGTTATCTCTAAAGGCAAAGTTCTGACGTCGGTCGGAGTTGAATAAATAGAGACCACTCGTCATTTCTAGGCGCTCACCAATCTGCCATAACAATTGTAGTTCGTGAGAAGAGGTTTCCACGGCTTCAAGCACAGTTTGCCGTGGTTGAGAAAATGTCGCGTTGGTGAAGTCGTAATCTAAATCAAAGGTGAAATCAAAGTCCTGCCAGCCGCCTAAATACTTCAGTGAAACGGTATCGCTAATGTCCCAGTTCAAGTCGAACTGTACACCCTGTTGGACAAACTCCTGATCGTTTTCGTTATTAGTGGCCACGTTATTGTCTAAATCGAATAAGTTTTGATTGAGCGTCAATCCGGTTGCACCAAATGCAGGGTTGGGGGCGTTGGACGCGGCTCGG
>QXZU01000068.1:2677-23536 GCA_009886205.1 K189A clade bacterium
CGCCGGGTCTAACCGGCAAGCCGTAAAGTAGCGCACCAGTGGTTGGGTGGGTGAAGATGGATTCGCCAGCTGTAGTACCCGTGGTAGGTCTTAGGCCTCGTGCGAAGTTGGTCGTGTCGCGAGTGTTGCGCTGTCCCGCAATGCCGTCGGCAACCACCAGTTGTTGTCCGCTTATGATATCGGAATCTCTATCGTTCCAGCGCACATTCATCTGCCAGTTCTCGGCAATATTCCATTCCAGCGCCAAGGAAATGTTTTGGTCGTCGATGGTATTAATGTCCTGCGAGCCATTCTGCCCGTCAATAGAACCATCTCTGTCGCGTTTTACGCCAACCAATCGGTATGCCAATTTATCTTTGACTAAAGGGCCAGAAAGAACGCCGTAGTATTCTTGTGAGCCTAAGTTACCCGCGGCCACTCGGAACTCACCTTCGAATTCATTGCTGGGCTTGTTGGTAATATAGTTGAGTGCGCCACCAATCGAGTTACGCCCGTAAAGGGTACCTTGAGGGCCGCGCAATACTTCTACACGTTCCACGTCGTAAAGGCCATTTTCTGAGGAAGCTATACCGAAGTCTTCGGAATAAACGCCGTTGTAGTAGGTGGCAACACCTGGGTCGCCGCCTAGGGCACGGAAGTTTCGGCCCACGCCACGAATTCTGATGTCAAAGTTGTCTCTTGTTGTTGCAGGGATGAAGTTAACTAACTCATCTGCGCCTTGAATACCGAAGTCTTCTAACTGCGACTGACCGAAAGCCGAAATTGAAATGGATGTATCTGATACGGTTGACTGACGCTTCTCAGCGGTAACCAATACTTCCTCGATCACTCTACCCTCAGCCTGCACCGTTTGAGTGCTTAAGGCTGCAGTTGCTAGGATTACCGTACCAGTAATCTCTGCCCATCTTTTTTGAAAAATCATATTTCTCCCCACTCACATTTGTGTATGCAAAGTTGCGTTTTACTAAATTAGTTGTGCTAAAAATGCTGGCTTAGGATTTGATTCTTGCGATTGCTAGCAAAAAAATGCACAAGTTCGAAAGCCGTGGGAGATTCTCAGGGTATGGGGCGGCAAAGTACGCTTCAAGAAAGTAAGCTGTAGTGAATGCGCGATAAGCGGTAGTAGTTATTTAGCGAAAATTCGTCGGTGTAGCAAAACTTCCCTTTCTCTTGATGGATCATTGATAGATCAATGATGCACCGAGCGTCAGGGGTCTAAAGCTGCGGCGTTTTACAACTTGTTGACACCACTTTATTGCTGCTGTTTGCGCGCTTATTAATAGTCTGGGGTAAGGCAGAGTGTGGCTTTACTCGGACCTTTTGGGGTTGTGTGGTGGGCCGTTTGCTCAGTTAACACCTTTGGCTGAATGAGCCTGCGTGTTTTAGAGTATTGGTAACCGCTATTGCCTGCTCCGTCACGTTTGTTTGACGCTTGCTGAGGTACTTTTCTTTCCCCATGGGGAGCAATATGATGTCCGCCCTACGGAGCGTTAGTTTTTATGCCTTTACGGCTGTTTTTATTTGGATATTTTGATGAGTGATTATACGAAGATCTTGCTTGAAGAGGATGAGATGCCTACACAGTGGTACAACATTGTGGCGGACCTGCCAGAACCGCCGCCGCCGGCACTGCATCCTGGCACACATCAACCTGCCACTGCGGAAGATTTTGCGCCTTTATTCCCCAAAGCGCTGATCGCTCAAGAGATGTCTACTGAGCGTTATATCGATATCCCCGGTGAGGTGTTGGATGTATACCGCTTATGGCGTCCCAGCCCGCTGTTCAGAGCGCGCAGATTAGAGAAGTTACTCGATACACCGGCAAAAATTTTCTATAAGTACGAAGGCGTAAGCCCTGCGGGTTCACATAAGCCCAATACTGCTGTGCCTCAAGTTTGGTACAACGCTCAAGAGGGTGTGCGCAAACTCACAACTGAAACCGGTGCGGGTCAATGGGGCAGTTCTTTGGCCTTTGCTTGCGCGCAGTTTGGTTTGGAATGTGAAATTTGGCAGGTAGCGGCCTCTTATTTGGCCAAACCTTATCGCCGCACCATGATGGAAATTTGGGGTGGCAAAGTGCACCCCAGCCCCTCAACGGTGACTGAATTCGGCAGATCTTTATTAGCCCAAGACCCAGATCACCCGGGGTCTCTTGGTATTGCTATCTCCGAAGCGGTCAGTGAGGCGGTGCAAGATCCCACTGTTCGCTACGCCCTGGGCAGTGTTTTGAATCACGTGCTTTTGCATCAAACCATTATTGGCGAAGAAGCGCTGTTGCAGTTGGCCAAAGTGGGCGAAACGCCCGATGTCTTGGTGGGTTGTACCGGTGGTGGTTCTAACTTCGGTGGTTTAGCGTTTCCTTTTCTGCGCGAAAAGATGGCGGGTAATATGAACCCAATAATTCGTTGTGTAGAACCTACCGCTTGTCCAACTCTGACTAAGGGTGAGTACCGTTACGACTTTGGTGACACCGCCGGATTAACACCCCTTATGAAGATGCACACTTTGGGCCACGGCTTTATTCCAGAGGCCATTCATGCAGGTGGCCTTAGATACCATGGTATGGCGCCGTTAGTGTCCCACGTTTATGAGTTGGGTTTGGTTGAGGCCATGTCAGTGCCGCAGACAGAGTGTTTTTCAAGCGCGCTACAGTTTGCTCGCTCGGAAGGTATTGTGCCCGCGCCTGAGCCTACCCACGCCTTAGCCGCAGCCATTCGCGAAGCTTTAGCCTGTAAAGAGTCTGGTGAAGAGAAGGTTATTCTTACCGCGCTGTGTGGCCATGGTCACCTTGATTTAGCGTCTTACGATAAATACATGAATGGTGAGATGGAGGATTTAGATTTGTCTGATGCGCAAATTGCTGAGGCGATGAGCAGCGTGCCTGTGATTGCCTAGTTAGGCCCAGATACGTGTCGACGACTTTGCACGTTGTTAAAAGTGAGTGCCAACGGCCGTTACGGCCGTTGTAACAACAATTTGTATGGAATGCTTGTGGGTGCGGCCAGCTTGGCTGACAAAAAAAATAAATTGAACGATGGAATGATAGAAAAGGGGATTTCCTGTGAAAATGAATAAAAGTGGCTTGGCTATTGCGGTAGCCTTGGCTTCGTCGGTGTGGGCAAACTCAACCTTGGCGGAGGAAACTGTAGAGCGCAGTTCAGGGTTCAATGCGATAGTCGAAGAGGTGGTGGTCACTGCTCGTCGTCGTGAGGAAGGTTTGCAGGATGCGCCCATTGCCATTTCTGCTTACACGGGCGATTCGTTAGACTATCGTGGTATTACTACCTTAGATGAAATATCTCGTTTTGCGCCCAGCCTGACGCTGGAAAACAATCCCAGTTTTGGTGGTGCATCTAACTCTGCTGCAATTTATTTGCGCGGCGTAGGCCAAAAAGAATTTTTGCCAACAACAGAACCCGGCGTGGGTCTATATGTTGATGGGGTCTACATTGCTCGCTCTGTGGGCGCAATTTTAGACCTGGTCGATATCGAGCGCTTGGAAGTATTGCGCGGGCCTCAGGGCACATTATTTGGACGCAATACAATTGGTGGCGCTATATCAATTACTACCCTCAAACCTGAAATAGGGGGCGAGCGTTCTGGGAGTTTGTCTGTTACTGCGGGTACCGACAAATTGCAAAATTTTAAAGGTTCCATCGAATCACCCCTTAGTGAAACCCTTGCAGCGCGTTTGTCTGTTGCCAGTTTCAAGCAAGATGGCTATGTAACGCGTACTGACGGTATTGACCTAGGTAATGACGACACCCTTGCGGGCCGTCTTGCTGTGAATTGGGAGCCAACAGATGCATTTTCAGCACAGTTGAATTTAGATGTTTCGCGCGATCGTGAAAATGGTCCTGCGATGGAGTTGATTGGCATTGATTTTACCGACTTAAGCCAGTTGGCCGGGGTTGTGCTTGCGCCGCCGCCGCCAATGGCCTTTATTCATAACGTCACTACCGCTGCATTAGGGCCAGGGCAACCTTGCGCCGCGACCAATGCTGCTGGCGTTGGTGTGACCTCTAATCCAGCCAGCGCCAATTGCTATGACAGTCGTTACGTTGGCAAAGACGGTACTGACGAAGGTACAGCGCCTGCGTACTCAGAAAATGACATGTTTGGTGCCTCCGTCACCTTGAACTATGACATTAACGAAGCGCTTTCATTGAAATCAATTACAGCGGTGCGTCAGCTTGACGCCGAATTTGCCCGTGACGGAGACCACTCTCCACACCGTATATCTCAGTTCTCTGATGTTTTGGATCAAGATCAATTTACCCAAGAATTTCAACTGTTAGGCACTCACGACAAAGTTCAGTGGGTTGCTGGCCTCTATTACTTTACTGAAGAGGGCACCAATACCAATATCCTAGACTTCACGGTTTCTAATTTCCGTTCAGGCGGCGATTTTGATAATGAAGCATGGGCGGCTTTTGCCCAGGTGACTTACGATGTGACAGAAGACTTTCACGTCACCCTAGGCGGTCGTTACACAGACGAGCAGAAGTCGTTTACCCCAGATCAAATTATTTTCCAAAACTACTATGCCGGTATCAGTCAGCTGGTCCCTGCTGGCAACCCTTTGGCTGCACTGGATGCGCCATTTTTACAAGCGGGTGGGCGAATTCTCCCGTTGCTAGAAAAAGAAATTGATGTGTCTGAGTTTACGCCTGCGGTGAATTTAGCTTATGACCTTTCAGATGATCTGATGATTTACTTCAATTATTCCGAAGGCTTTAAGTCTGGCGGATTCACTCAGAGAGTTTTTCCACCAGTGGTTGCGCCATTTACCGCGCCCGCTGGCACCGCTGATATAGATTTAATTCCAACGTACGATCCGGAGTTTGTGGACGTCCTTGAAGTTGGATTTAAAGGCACATTTATTGATGGCAAGTTGCGCATTAATGGCGCGCTATTCAGTACCGATTACGAAGAGCTACAGGTGCAGGTGTTTAACAGTGTTGCGCCGGTAACGCGCAACTTAGGTGAAGCATCTATAGAGGGCATAGAGCTTGAGGCATTGGCCTCGCCCGGAGCGGGTTGGTTGATTGAAGGTAGCTTTGCTTATCTGAATGCCGGCTATGACAATATTGATACGAGCATCACGCTAATCAGCCAGTCTTTCGAGTTTGAGCGTGTGCCAGAATTCGCAGCAAGTTTAGGTGTTTCTAAGGAAATTCAGATGGACGCCAGAGGCACATTGGTGGTGCGCGCAGATTGGAGTTACCGCGCTGAAACCTTTAATGACGCCTACAATACACCAATACTTGCCACTGACTCAGTGCAGCTGGTGGATGCTAGCGTGCGTTGGATAAGCGCTGATGAAGATTGGTTGTTGACCTTGTCTGGACGCAACCTAACAGATGATGACTATCTGATAAGTGGCGTGTACGGCACAGCGTTTCAATCCTATGAAGGGTTGTTCGATCGCGGTAGAGAGTGGCGCTTAGAGCTTAGGCGCGACTTTAATTAGGGGTTAGCACCTAATAATAGGTGCGAAGGTTGCGCTGCAAAGCGTAACCGAATTTTTGCTAAAGGAAGAGAAATGGCTAGAGTTAAAATAGCAAAACCAGATCAAGTTGATGACCCGGCGGTACAGGGAATTTTTGATTGGGTGACGCAAATGGAAGGCAGTGTCCCTAACCATTTTTTTGTTGAGCTGAATTTTCCTGAATTCTTTACCGCCAAACTCGGTGCTACTAAAGTGTTGTGGGAAGCCGGTGAATTGGAAATGACTGAAATTCAGCACATAGGCATTTTGGTTTCCCAACGTAATGGTTGCGCTTATTGCACGGCCGCGTTTTGTACTATTCTCAATCACGGATTGGGTGAGTCTGAAGATCTGGTGAGTCAGCTTTTGCAAAAAGGCACTGACAGTGTCAGTAATGCGCGTTTGAAACACATATTGGAATACGCGCTGAAGGTGAACGATGAACCCGCGGCGGTAACCGATGCTGATATAGAGGGTTTACGCAGTGTGGGCCTAACAGACAAAGGTATTGTTCAAGTCACTCATATTGTCAGTGATTTTGGGTCTTACAATCGCCTGAATTTGGCCCTGCAAACTGACTATGATTATCAGGACCTTTGGCAAAATTTGGCTTTTCCTCAAAGCTAGCCATTCTTAGAAATATCTTTTCCGAAAAATTCCTTTCGGAAAAGACCCTCCGCAAAATCCTAACGCTAATTTGTGAACCCTAAAGTGCGCGCGGATAGCATAACCAAGTGCTACTTATGAATACGCATTAGCCCTTCTTGGGTAGTGGATGCCACCAATTCTCCGGCTTGATTATAGATGAGTCCTCTATTGAAGCCTCTAGCGCCACTGGCAGTTGGGCTGTCTTGGTCGTACAGCAGCCATTCATCCGCTCGAAAAGGGCGATGGAACCACATGGCATGGTCCAGGCTTGCCACTTGCACATTTTCTTGCATAAAACTCACACCGTGTGGGCGAGCAGCGGTGTCTAGCAAAGACCAATCAGACAAATAGGCAAGCACGCACTGGTGTAAGCGCGGGTCGTCAGGCAGCGCCTCGCCACTTTTCATCCAGCAACGCTGAACAGGTTCAGTGGGCTTGGGATTGAGCAGGTCAGTGGGTTCCACATGTTTCATTTGAATGGCTGAGGAGCCAGTAAACGACTCCTGAAATTCTGCCGGCCATGCTTGGGCTTGTTCTCTGCGTACTTCGTCTTCGTCTTTTAAGTCTTCGGGCTTAGGTGTGGTGGGCATTGGAAACTGGTGAGACAAACCCTCTTCAGCAACCTGGAAAGAGATGGACATGGTGAATATAGCTTTGCCTTTTTGTACTGCAACAACACGCCTTGTGGTGAAGCTTCTGCCGTCACGAATACGGTCAACCTTATACAAAATGGGAATGTCTTTATCGCCTGCTCTGAGAAAGTAGCCGTGCAAGCTGTGGGCTTGGCGGTCTTCGTCTACGGTGCGCGAGGCCGCGACTAAGGCTTGGCCGATGACTTGACCGCCGTAAACGCGCTGCCAACCTTCGTTGGGGCTAGTGGCCAGATAGTGATTCAACTCAATTTCTTCGAGATCGAGTGTTTCTATAATTTTATTCAGTGGCTGCATAGGTAATCTAAATAGGGGTCTCAAAAACTGCGAGGCGCGCACAATACGCGGTCTGACTCACTCAGTAAAGTGGCTGTTGAGTAGCGCCGTGATTCTCGAAGACACCGACTAGAGACGAAAGGGATAGGGCTAGATTGGTTTTTGCTGACGCCGCTTGGCGGCTGGTTAGCAACTCATCCTAACGGCTGGCGAGTGCCAGCCGTAAAGTGAGTGGCCCTTTTACCGGCCACGATGGAATGCTAGTACTTGTAGCTGTCGATCTTAAACGGACCTTCTTCGCCAACACCGATGTAGTCGGCTTGGTACTTGGTCAAGCGCGTCATTACGCCGCCGAAGCCAGCAACCATGAGTTCTGCCACTTCTTCGTCTAGTTTCTTAGGCAATACTTCAACACCAATAGGCTGACGCTGATTCACAGGCTGGTCTGACCATGCCTGTTCAAACAGATACATTTGCGCCAGTACTTGGTTGGCAAATGAACCGTCCATGATGCGCGATGGGTGACCCATAGCGTTGCCCAAGTTCACCAAACGACCTTCAGATAACAGGATCAGGTAGTCGCCGCGAGTCTCTGAGCGGTGGATCATGTGAACCTGATCTTTGACCTTGTCCCAAGTCCAGTTTTCACGCATGAAGTTAGTGTCAATTTCGTTGTCAAAGTGACCGATGTTGCAGATAACCGCGCCCGCTTTAACCGTACGCAGAATGGCTTCGTCACACACATTTGCGTTACCTGTGCAGGTTACAACAATGTCAGTGTCTTGCAGTAAACGTAGGTCGATGTCCGCAACTTTGCCGGTGTTCTTGCCGCCAACGTAGGGCGATACAACTTCGTAGCCGTCCATGCAGGCCTGCATTGCACAAATTGGGTCTACCTCGGTAACGCGTACGATCATGCCCTCTTGGCGTAAGCTCTGTGCAGAGCCTTTGCCCACATCACCATAACCGATCACTAAGGCGCGCTTACCGGCCATCAACATGTCTGTGCCACGCTTGATGGCGTCATTCAGACTGTGGCGGCAACCATACTTGTTGTCGTTTTTAGATTTGGTGACAGAGTCATTCACATTGATCGCAGGCACTTTGAGTTCGCCGTCGCGCATCATTTCGTAAAGGCGGTGTACGCCAGTAGTGGTTTCTTCGCTGATGCCATGAATCTTGTCGAGCATTGCGGGGTATTCTTTGTGAATGATCACAGTGAGGTCGCCGCCGTCGTCCAACAACATGTTGGCATCCCATGGGGTGCCATCTTTAAGAATGGTTTGTTCGATGCACCACTCGTACTCTTCTTCGGTTTCGCCTTTCCATGCAAATACTGGAATGCCTGCTGCTGCCATTGCGGCTGCTGCGTGGTCTTGGGTTGAGAAGATGTTGCATGATGACCAGCGTACTTCTGCACCAAGGTCGACCAATGTTTCTATAAGTACCGCTGTTTGAATGGTCATATGGATGCAGCCAATGATCTTAGCGCCTGCTAAGGGTTGGCTTGCCGAATAGCGCTCACGCAAAGCCATAAGTGCTGGCATTTCTGCTTCGGCTAATGTGATTTCTTTACGACCGAACTCGGCCAAAGCCATATCGGCTACTTTGTAATCTGTCATTATTATTTCCTTAAGATAGGGAGGGTTGGGTTGTTACTGGTTCGAAACTGGGTATTTGCACGCGGAAGCCATTGCGCTGGGCAAGGTACTGTTGGGCTTTTACTTGCAAGCCGTTCTTGGCAGCGTGCGCCTGCAAAATATCTGGCGCGAAGCCAAGCCAAAGGTCGCCACAGAGGGTTTTGGCGCGCTCTTGGGTGTGCGGGCACAACTCTGCCAGCACGAGCAATCCGTTAGGTCGTAAGAGTTTGCTCACTTGTTTGAAGAATGCATCTGGTGAGGGCATGTGGTGCAACACCATGGCTGCAACAATGATGTCATACCCTTCACTGCTGGGAAGTTGATAAAAGTCTTTCTTTTGTAGACTAATATTTTGCGTAGCAGCATTGGGCCTTTGCGCTAGCTGGGCTAACCCAACATTGAGCATAGATTGACTGCTGTCTATACCGATAGCGTGATCAAACTGCGGCGCTAACGCGGCAAGCAGCGTGCAATCGCCCGGGCCAATTTCTAGCAAAGTGCTGGCTTGGCGTTTGGCGGGTTTATTTAGCGCTTGGCTGGCAGATGCGTTGTGCTCGGCGATTGTCTCTACAACGTAGGGAATGAAGACTTCTGAAGGACAAATGAGTTCACTTTGGTGATCTAAAACGTCTGCATTGTTGTGGAAAAAAGAGGCGCTCTGATGCGCTCTTTCTGCGTAAATTTCATCCACTTTGTTAAGCGCCACAGTGGGCAGCGGTGTTTGATCAAGCGCTTGAAATAACGATGCAGGCAGTGACTGGGCAGGGAAACCGGCGCGCTGGTAGAACACACTGGTACCTTCGCGCCGAGCGCTAGCCAAACCGGCCTGCTTAAGAATTTTCAGGTGGTGGCTCAATGCGGGCTGCGCAATATTGAAGATTTTGCTCAGCTCCATGACGCCAAACGAGTCTCTGGCTAAAGCACGTAAAATATTTGCCCTCAGGTCGTCACCGATGGCTTTTGCCATAGCCACAATGTCCAATTCAGCAGATTCTGAAGCAGTGTGGTTGGCTTGAGTCAGTGGCGAGATATTAGATTGCAAAAAAGCGTTTCTCTGCTGAATATTGTATAAAAAATCTTTTAGCCAACGCCTGCGACGTTGTGCGGGGCGCATGCTACCAAGGTTTTTTTAAATATCAAAATATTTTGATATTTGTTTTTGCTGTTCCTGTGCGAAACTAACCTAGGCTTGCAAGGGTTAGTGCGACTGGCCAGTTGTCGAATGTTGGCCGATGAGGAAATTAGATTGTGGTTGGGTGATGCCTCTTTTGGGCAAATTTGTGGGTCCTTTTTGTTGGTCCTTTCCGTTGGTCCTTTTAGTTGGTCCTTTCCGTTGGTCGTACGGTTTGGTCGTAAGAGAAGAGGTTGATGTTTAAAATTTTAATGAGTAGACGTAAATGAGTTCCACTTTGGTAAATGCGGCGGTTGGCCCTAGCGCTGTGGCCCCAAGCCCCGTGAGTAAACTGCCAGATGTAGGCACAACTATTTTTACCACCATGAGCGCGTTGGCTCAGACTCATGGGGCCATCAACTTGTCCCAGGGGTTTCCAGACTTTGATGGGCCTCCTGAATTACTTGAGCGGGTAAATTATTATCTGACCCACGGCTTTAACCAATACCCGCCCATGATGGGTGTCGCACCGTTAAGGCAGGCTATCGCGCAAAAGGTAGAAGATTTGTATGCCTTGAAATGCGACCCAGACAGCGAAATTACTGTCACCGCTGGGGCCACCGAAGCGCTTTTCTGTGCAATTGCCAGTGTCGTCCACGCGGGAGACGAGGTCATAGTCTTTGATCCAGCTTATGACAGCTACGACCCAGTAATTCGGTTGCAGGGTGGGGTGGCGGTGCATATTCCACTCACAGGACCCGCTTTTGGCGTGGACTGGCAGCGGGTGAAAGATGCGATTAATGAGCGGACACGGTTGATCATTATTAACACGCCGCATAATCCCACGGGGTCTGTTTGGTCGGAAGACGACATTCACCAATTGCGTGAATTGGTCAGCGATACAAATATTTACCTGATTGGCGATGAAGTTTATGAGCACATGGTGTTTGACCAGCAAGGGCATACGAGTTTGTGTCGCTATGATGATTTGTACGCGCGCAGCTTTGTTATTTCTTCATTTGGTAAAACCTATCATGTCACTGGTTGGAAGGTTGGGTATTGCGTGGCGCCCGAACAGTTGACCACGGAATTTCGGCGGCTACACCAGTACGTGACGTTTACCGTAAACACGCCGGTGCAGCATGGGCTGGCTGATTTTCTTCAAGCGCGGCCTGAACACCATTTGCAGTTGCCAGATTTTTATCAGGCTAAGCGTGATCTTTTCTGTGAGTTGCTAGCACCTTCTCAGTTCAAAATTAGGCCTGCGGCGGGTACTTACTTTCAGTTATTAGACTACTCCCAGATCACCGATGAGCCAGACCATGTGTTGGCTGAACGTTGGACCAAAGAGCTGGGGATAGCGTCCATTCCTATATCCGTTTTTTACCAAGATGCTGAGCATTGCGCGCACAAGGCGTTACGCTTTTGTTTTGCCAAGGACGATGCAACGTTAAGACAAGCGGCTGAAATTTTATGCAAACTTTAACTCTGACATTACTGCAAACCGCAACGCACTGGCACGACCCCGCGCGCAATAGGGCACATTTTGAAACGTTGTTAGACCAAGTGCCGTCAGCCTCGCAACTGGTGGTGCTGCCGGAAATGTTCAGCACAGGTTTTACTATGGATTCTGCAACAGTGGCGGAACCTATGGATGGCGCAACCGTGAACTGGATGCTTGAGCAAGCTCAGCAAAGGCAAAAAGTACTGTGCGGTAGTTTGGTGATAAAGGAGCAAGGTCAATTTTTTAACCGAATGTTGTGGGTGCAGCCCAATGGCGAGATGCAAATTTATGACAAGGGTCATTTGTTTCGCATGGCTGGAGAAGACGAGCACTACAGTGAGGGCACTAGGCGGGTTGTGGTGGATTTTCAAGGTTGGCGGATTTGCCTTTCTGTTTGTTATGACCTGCGTTTTCCGGTCTGGCTGCGTAACGACCAAAAATACGATTTACTGTTGTGTGTGGCGAATTGGCCTGAAGCTCGGCGCGATATTTGGCAGACACTTCTGCGCGCAAGGGCCGTGGAAAACCAAGCTTTTTGTGCGGGGGTAAATATTATTGGCACTGACGGCGCGGGCGTTGTTTATGGCGGCGGCAGCGCGGTATATCATGGCGACGGTAAAGTACTTGTTGATCCGGAAGAGCATTTGTCTAAGCAAAGGATCATTACTCAGACTTTAGATTTGGCAGAGCTTGATACAATTCGCAGTAGTTTTCCTGTGGCACTTGATGCTGACGCATTCGCCCTCAAGTGACATTAGGTATGGCTTCGATGAAGGACGTTTGATCTCGACGATTCGTCGCAACCCAGAACTTAACGACAAATTACCTATTGCCAGTTTTACAAATTTTTGGTTGGAGCAGAAATATAATGAATAACCCCATTTCCCAGCGCTTGCTAGCGGTCGCTTTGCTGCTTTCTGGCAGTTTGCTTGTAAGCGGTTGCAGTGACGGTGGTGGCGCCAGTGTTGGACAAAGTGGTCCAAGCCACCCCGGCAAGGCCGTATACAACGATTACTGTTATTCGTGCCACAACCCTGGCATTAATGGCGCACCAAGGATTGGTGATGTAGATGAATGGCGGCCTCGCATTGCTAAAGGCAAAGCGCTGTTACTTGCGTCTACTGTTAACGGCTTGGCACCCGGTATGCCCGCGAAAGGGTTATGTTATAGCTGCACCGATGAGGAACTTTCCCAAGCGGTAGACTATATGATCGAACAGGCACAGCCGCTTCCTGTGCAATAAATTGTTTCGCTATTAGGAAAAGTTTTATATGAATCTTCGAGACTTACGTTACTTGGTGGCAGTGGCTGAGCACCGGCACTTTGGCCGTGCGGCGGAAGCGTGTTTTGTCAGCCAGCCGACGCTGTCCACCCAGCTGAAGAAGTTGGAAGAAACCTTGGGGGTTATGCTTATTGAGCGCACTAACCGCCGCGTGATGTTGTCGCCGGAAGGTGAGCAAATTGTTGCCCAAGCGCAGCGTATCTTGTCCGAAGTTAATACCTTGTTGGCGCTTTCCGAGCAGCTACAAGACCCTCTGGGGGGCGAGCTACGCGTGGGGATCATTCCAACCATCGCCCCTTACTTGTTGCCGCAGATTCTGGGGCCTATACGAGAGGCATTTCCAAATTTGCAGCTACAACTGACTGAAGGCCAGACCTCACACATTACCCGGTTGCTGAAGAGAGGTGACCTAGACGCCATTTTGTTGGCTATTCCGATCCCAGATTTGCACGATGAAAATATAGAGGAATTTGAACTTTACGCAGAGCCGTTCTATTTGGCGGTGGGTGAGCATCACGCTAAGGCAGAATGTCAGACGGTGACACCTGAAGATCTGGAGGGCGAGTCGGTATTGCTTTTGGAAGATGGGCATTGCCTGCGCGACCAGGCTTTGGCTGTTTGTCATGCACACCGTGGCGTTGAAAGTAAAAGTTACAGTGCCACTAGTCTCGAGACATTGAGGCAATTGGTTGGGGCGGGAATGGGTGTAACCTTAATGCCAGAGTTTGCTGTGCCACTGGTTGATAGAGCCGATGAAGGTAAGCGCGCTGTCGGTGTGGGCAGTAATGTGCGTTACATTCCGTTTAGCGAAGACGATGTGCCTTATCGAACGTTGGGGCTTTGTTGGCGTAGTACATCGACGCGGGCAGAGTTGCTGGCAGATTTGGCAAAAGTGTTGCGGACAAGTTTGCATTGAGTTTTTGCGCTGGCGGATATGCTGGGCGTTTAGTGTTTTTGCGGCGGCGGGCTTGATAGGCGGCGGGACAAAGAGGGGGTCTTAGTCCCGCTACCATTTCTGAGATTAGTCAGAGTTTAGGTGAGGTCGGCTAACAGAGTGTCTCTGGTTACGCCTTCGATCTTCACAGTGCAAGGAATGCTCTGGTGGTCGATGCCCATGGTTAACGGCTTCCCGCTTTTCAGGTCGGCTACGTTCTCAGCACTGAGTTCAAAGCGCGTAAAGTGTACTGCTGCGGCTTTTTCATCTCTAGTACGGTCCATGTCCTCGTTAGCGATTGCATAGATTTTGTCGCCGCCATCAACTTGCACCCATACAGTGAGCTCAATACCGCCCATGGTTGCTAACGCCACTTTACGTTCTTCGGCGTCACCATATTCGATCATGAAGGTGGCTTTCCAATTGCTGCCATCTGGAATGAGCGGGTTATAAGAGGCTAACTCTTCTTCAATTTCCGCCGCTTCAAAAATACGCTCAACGCGGAGCATTTCTTGAATTTGATAACGCATGGTGAGTTCGTCTTCAAAATACAGCGTGGCATTAGGCCCTAAAGCCACATTGCGGTTTTTCTTGTGAGCGATAACATCCTGACGAAAAGTTTCACGTTTTTGCGCGTATTCTTCTAGGGACCAAAGGTCTTCACGGGTCAATTTCATTTTCTTTCCTCGGTGCGCCGGAGACTCTTTCCGCCGCTGGTAATGATAAAGGTTGAGTTTGAGGCCGAATGGTTAGATGCCGTAGGCTTGGCGAACCATACTTACCGGGTGCTTGGCCTCGCCATTTTCAACACCTTCCGCAATCAGCCGGCCAGCCATGGGGCAGTCAGAGCCAAATTCATCAGGTTCGCTGTCAATAACACGCTTAACCACTGGTTTGGCGATCTTTTTCGCCTTGTCATAGGTTTCCGCCTTTACGGCATAAGTACCGTCGTGGCCGGAGCAGCGCTCAATAGCGTTAACTTCTGTGTCTGGTATTAGCTTCAAGAAATCTCTTGTCTTCATACCAAAGTTTTGTACCCGCTGATGGCAAGCCACGTGGTAAGCAACCTTACCTAACGGCTTCGCAAACTCGGTCTTAATAAGCCCTGCTTTGTGTCTGAGCATCAAATATTCGAATGGGTCGAAAAAGTGCGCTTTAACATTTGCCACGTCGGCTTGGTCCGGGAACATTAAGGGCAATTCTTGCTTGTACATCAAGACGCATGAAGGAATGGGCGCGATGATGTCGTAGCCTTCCTCTATGGCTTGTTGGAAAACGGGGATGTTCGCATCCTTCATCTTCTCTACTTTCTTCAGGTCGCCCAGTTCCAGTTTGGGCATGCCACAACATTTGGCATCTTGTAAAACTTTTACCGGTACGCCGTTGTGATTGAGCACGGCGATTAAATCTTCAACCATTTGCGGTTCGTTGTGATCACCGTAGCAGGTCACGAAAATGGCGACTTTGCCGGTTGTTTTTTCGGTTGCAGTCACTTCGGCGTGATCGCCAATATAGCCTTCTAACGATTCAGTTAAAGGTTTGGGTATGAATTTGGGCAGTGGCGCATCTTGGTGAATCCCAAATAGTGCTTGGCCCGCCTTGCGCAGTGGTTTTGAATTGGCGGCAGCGTTAGCCATCTGCGCTATGCCCGGTGTAGATATGGCATCAAAAATAGGGTCGGTAGACGTAATGATACGGTCCCGCCATTTAGTATCTTTGTTGGCAAAATTCTGTGCTTTAGCGCGCAACATTAAATGTGGGAAGTCTAATGCCCATTCGTGAGGGGGCAGATAAGGGCATTTTGTTTCAGCGCATAGGTCGCAAAGAAAGCATTGATCAACAACCTTGTTGTAGTCGGCTTTGTCCACGCCATCGACCTCTAAGGTCTCTGATTCGTCGACCAAATCAAAAAGAGTTGGGAATGAATCGCAAAGGCTTACGCAGCGTCTGCAGCCATGACAGATATCAAAAACGCGTTCCATTTCCTTGTGCAAAGAATCTTTGTCATAGAATTCAGGATTTTGCCAATCTAGTGGTTGGCGATCTGGGGCTTCTAAACTACCTTCACGTGTACTCATTGAAATTCTCTATTCTCATCATTTACGGGGTCTATGCTGTTTTACCGGCATAAAAAAGGGGCTCGATTAAGCCCCTTTTCGAACATTCGGCGACTGTTGCCGAGTTCTAAACTAGCTTCTGACTAGTCCATCGCATCCAAAGCTTTTTGGAATCTGTTGGCGTGTGAGCGCTCAGCTTTCGCTAGAGTCTCAAACCAATCAGCGATTTCGTCAAAACCTTCGTCGCGTGCTGTCTTAGCCATGCCAGGGTACATGTCTGTGTACTCGTGGGTTTCGCCAGCAACAGCTGCTTTGAGGTTGTCAGAAGTAGTACCAATGGGTAAGCCAGTAGCTGGATCGCCAACTGCTTCCATGTACTCAAGGTGTCCGTGGGCGTGCCCAGTTTCGCCTTCTGCAGTTGAGCGGAATACTGTTGCGACGTCATTTTCGCCTTCAACATCAGCTTTTGCTGCGAAGTAGAGGTAACGACGATTTGCTTGAGATTCCCCAGCAAAGGCGTCCTTAAGGTTTTGCAAAGTATTGCTGTCCTTTAGTTCCATGATTGCATGAACTCCGTCTTAGTTGTGTAAGTATCAAGCCTATGGCTTGGCGACTGAGGACCAGTATAGAAGTCTAACGCTACATTTCTATTTGAAACTTTAGATGACTGTAATAGGTTCTACCTATCAATGATCAATTCTTAGTTACTTTCCTCAATGATAATGATTCCTATTTCGGCCTTTTATGTCACCCCTTTCTGCTGCGAAAGAGGCGCTGGCTCCTAGTCAGTCCATCTGTACAATGCCCAGCAGAATTGGCCTCTTTCCAGAGGCCAGCTAACTGAGTAAATGTTATGGATCGGGCAGTGGTGACCACAGAATTGAAAAAGCTGACCGGTTTAGCCGTGCCGCTTGTGGTCACGCAATTGGCTCAAATGGGGCTGGGGGTTCTGGATACAATTATGGCAGGGCGGGTGAGCTCCGTTGAATTGGCGGGCGTTGCGCTTGGTGGCGTTATGTTTTGGCCGATCCTGATGTTAATTGCCGGTGTTGTCATGGCGGTTACGCCCACGGTTTCTCAATTGCACGGCGGTGGTCGGGTGCGAGAGGCCGGTGCCGTCGTACGTCAGGCGCTGTGGATAGCGTTTTTTTGCGGTGTTGCCATGATGACCCTGCTGCATAATTTGGAACCCATGTATCACTTTGTTGGTGTTGATCCCTTAGCCATTCCCATAACTATGGCTTATGTGAAAGCGGTGAGTTGGGGCGTTTTGCCGGTGCTGGGTTACTTTGTGCTGCGCTATCTGTGTGAGGGTACGTCCTGGACCACCCCTGCAATGCTCATTGCCGGATCTGCCTTTTTGCTCAAAATTCCGCTGAATTATTGGTTTATTCATGGCGGGCTGGGTTTGCCCGCTATGGGGGGCGAGGGCTGTGGTTGGGCGACCTCTGTTGTGATGGCCTTTGAATTTGTTGCCATTATTTGTGTTGTGCAGTTTTCTAGAGTGAAAGTAACCAACGTATTTGCCGAGTTTTCCTGGCCGGATGCTGTCGAGATTAAGCGTTTGGTTCGGCTGGGCCTGCCCATTGGTCTCTCAACCTTTGCGGAGTTCAGTATATTTTCTGCCGTTACCCTATTAATCGGCCGCCTAGGTGTTGAAACCGTGGCGGCTAACCAGATTGTCAATAACGTCTCTGGCCTAGTCTTTATGATTCCGTTGGGGTTGGGTATGGCGACTTCAATCCGCGTGGGCTACAACGTTGGCGCTGGCGATTATGTTGCAGCGCGCCGTAGCGGTTTGGTGGCAGTGGGCGCGGGGTTTATATTCGCAGTGTTTGCGGTGTCTACCTTGTTGCTGGGTGGGGAGTTTATTGTCAGCTTATATTCTACAGAGGCCTCAGTGGTGGAACTCGCGACAGGGTTAATAGTCATTGTTGCGTTTTTTCAGTTATCCGATGACCTACAAGTCATCGGTATGGGCGCTCTGAGAGGCTACAAGGACACAAGAGCACCCTTCTTAGTAGCCCTAATATGTTACTGGGTAGTAGGGTTTCCTGTTGCTTGGATTCTAGGGTTCGGTTATTTCGAAACTTTAGATTTAGGGGTGTACGGTTACTGGATTGGCATGGCCACGGGTTTAACCTGCGCCGCAATCCTTCTGCTCTATCGATTTAATAAAGTGTCTCGGCGTGAGATAGCGGCGCATACGCCGCAGCCTTTACAGCAGGCTGGCTGATGGAACTCTGGATTGGCTTAACAATTGCCGGCGCTTTTTTACAGAATTTGCGCTCGTTGTTGCAGAAGCGCCTAACCGGTGAACTCTCAGTTAACGGCGCCGCTTATGTGCGTTTTGTGTATGCCATTCCTTTTGCATGGATTTATGTCGCCTACATTTGGGAAGGCCGTGTTCCTGATCTAAATTTTGCGTTTTTGGCTTACGTAATTGTTGGCGCAATTATGCAGATCATCGCTACTTCGGCGTTGGTGGCTGCTGTAAGCGGTTCACATTTCGCTGTGGGCACTGCCTTGAGTAAGACAGAGGCTGTTCAAGCAGCGCTTTTGGGCTTAATCATCTTAGGTGATGCGGTATCAGGCCTAGCGTTAACGGGTATTGCCTTGAGCTTGGTGGGCGTGTTCTTTTTATCTGGGAGTATTCGCACCAAGGACTTTTTACAGGGCGATGCCAGCGTTTGGTACGGTGTGTTGGCGGGTACTGCGTTCGCGCTTTGTTCGGTGTGTTTTCGCGGTGCAAGTTTGGCCTTAAGTATTGATGCTGATGCTGATGCTGGCGCGCAGATGCATGGCCTACCAATATTGGGTCTGGCTGAGCGGGCTGGCTTTACTCTGGCCGTAACGCTCACCCTGCAAACAGTGTTGATGGGTATTTATCTCTCCCTGAGAGAGCCTAAACAGATGGCCAAGGTTGTGCGTAGTTGGCCTGTTGCGGTTTGGGTGGGACTGATTGGGAGTGTTAGTTCTATATGTTGGTTTACGGCAATGACTTTGCAGAATGCGGCGATTGTTAGGGCGCTAGGTCAGGTGGAGTTGCTGTTTACGCTCATTACATCGGTTTTCTTTTTACGTGAGCGCATTAGAATGCGCGAGATGGTTGGCATGTTTTTACTGGTGTTGGGCATTTTATTGCTGATTTGAGCCGCTCTACAAATAGGGGTCGCCCAATGTACTTTTAACAAAAGGTGCTTTTAGCAACTAACTCAATGGAGGGAAGTTATGGAAGAGGTTTTAGTCAACAAATTTACTACTCAAGCTGGCGGGGTGTGGGCCGAGGTGGTTTTGAATCGACCCGAGCGCAAAAATGCGATTACAGGACCACTTGGCGTTGGCCTCGCGGAACGCGTTAACGCCCTAAATGCAGACGATGAAGTGCAGGCGATTATGCTTCGTGGTGAAGGCGGGGCTTTTTGCTCAGGTTTAGATCTTGGCGCATTTAACGCCACACCTGAGCCGGAGTGGCTGGCAGACTTCCAAACAATTTGGCGTGGTGCTCATAAAGCGTTGTTTCAATGTGATAAGCCAATTGTTGGTGCTATGCAGAGATACGCTATAAATGGCGGCGCTGCGTTGGCGGTAGCCTGCGACTATTTGGTGGTGGGCGAGCAGTCCTTTGTTCAAGTGGGCGAAGTGCAAATTGGTATGGCGGCGCCTTACAATCTTGCATGGTTGAATTTGCGTTATAGCGAGGCCGTAATAGCAGAGGTGGTCCTTTTGGGTGACCGGCTAAATGGTGCGGATATGCTTCGTTTGGGCCTTGCTAACCAAAGCGTTGATGATGATCAAGTTCTGCAAACTGCCACTGCGATATGCGAGCGCTTTGCAGACTTCCCTAGCGGTGCGCCTGCAAAAATTAAGCAGGGTATGCGCGCGCGTTTAGGCCAGACAGCTGACGAATGGTTTGACCTGCACACCGCGGTAACAGCGGGCACGCGTGTGAAGCCGCAGTCAATGAAATAGCGCAGCAGGTTTTAGCTTAATGCATAGTGTGGTCTGAATATTCTGGGCGAGTATTGACTTTAAACGACAGACTTTAAACGACAGGCTTCAAACGCCTGACTTTAAGAGGATGCGCAAAAGCGGTTCTATCGGTTATGCACTACGTCAACAGAACCTAGTGCACCAGAGCCGTTAGGTATGGCGGCTGCATCACATTGTTCCTCCAGATGATTGCATAACCAGATTTGCAAATCCTGCCACATCGATGAGATCTCTAGTTTTGCGGGGATCTTATCTGCGGAGGGTAGTTCTAAAGTGACCGTTGGTATTTTTAAATCAACCCCGGTGTAGTTCCCCAAGGAGCCGGGGAAAACGCCCAGCCTAATTGCGGTTAATGCACCTAACTTCGTTGGTCCCTCCGGTGGGCCGTCGAAATCCACTCGTCCATACGGTGCATGCAGAGAGATGATCGCGTCAGGATTGAAATCTTTGATCTGTTGGACAATCCATTTGACTTCGGGCTCACTGGCGGGACTGTCGCCGGGGAAGCGTCTGGGGTCACTATTGTACTTGCTGCGCCATTTTGAGGTGGCTTGTTCATACCAATCTTGGGTTAAAAAATTTCGGTTTAAATCCACGTTATTGGCATTTTGTCTTTGTGGTTTGTTTCTGAGTAAACCGTCTGGGTTAGCGCTGGGTAGAAAGCGCCAATCAAATATGGAGTGACCGTTCTCTTGGATCATTGCCATCCACTTGAATACCACTGAGGTTGAAGAGTATTCGTCACCGTGAATGCCGCCTATGATCAACACCCTCTTGCGGGGAGCGTTTGCTGGGTTGGCGTTGATGAAATCTTGATGAACAAGAGGCCTTCGCAATACTGAAAGTGCATTGGCTGAAAATCGCAGATTGAGGCATTGGTCCAAGCTTAGGCTGAATAATTTGTCACTAAGTTGCTTGCACAGGCTAGCTATTTCCGTTCTTTGAAAACGATTAACCTTAGTGGCAGGAGTGGCAAGATCATTATCGCTATGCATATTGAGCAGTTTTTTATTTTGCGACTCTTGGTCGAGTAACTCTTTATCGAGTAAGTCGCTATCAAGGGACCCTGTGCTGGGTTCTGCGCTCTGCTCTGATGGGTCTTTATCTGGATGGTGAGATTCTATATGGATAGCGGGCAACTGAGTCTGAAGGTTGCTGCCGCGGCCCTCTTTTTTCTTTATGTTTGCCTTAGCCGGATTTAGGGTATCGCTTTGCAGAGGTTCTAGCTCTTTCGGCTGTGCGGGTGGCTCTGAGACAGTGGCTGGTCGCTCAA
>QXZU01000069.1 GCA_009886205.1 K189A clade bacterium
GCGGGTAAATTTATATTAATCCCGTAACTTATTGTTATATAGAATCTATTTTTAGATTAATTTTAGAATACCTCCCCAGGCACAAACCTTTTGCATGAAAAAAGGCCAAACTACAAAAAGCCTACCCGCCACTCGGACCAACTGCTTTTTTTAGCCGTTGCCCTAAGCTAGTATTGAGCGCCACAACAATAGGCAAAAAGAGACAATTATGAGTGTACTAGTCACCTTAGAGTTACCGGCCAAAGCCGAAACCTTGGACGAGTTTATGGCCGTTATGAAAGACACATTGGTCGCAACCAGAGCTTACGCAGGCTGCGAAAAAGTTGAGACCCACCTAGAACAAAACACCAGCACCCTGTTTCTTGTCGAGCAGTGGGAAAGCGCAGAGCACCAAGTTGCTTATATGGGCTGGAGAATGGAAACAGGCTTGATGGATGCCATCGGCCACTTTTTGGCGGGGCCTCCAGTTGCACGCACGTTCGAGATTAGGCGCGATATCTAATTCCGCTCGGGCTGCTCGGCAATCGCCCTGCAGCCACCTTCAAAGCATCGAATAAAGCGCTGAGGGCATTTTCCCCTTATTAGCCAGCCATTTGGCCTGCAAAACACCCTCAAAATAGCGAAAAAACGCCTATCACAGCGTCAGTTCATGTATGATGCGCGCACTTCGGGCTCAGGCCAGCCCATCCCATTCCCTTTCAGGACACTTCATGTCGGATTCCAATGCTCCCTCGGTAACGTTTAGAGACCTCAACCTGAGTAAAGAATTGCTTCAGGGACTGGACGAAGTAGGTTACGAAACACCCTCCCCAATTCAAGCACAGGCCATCCCACATTTGATGCAGGGATTAGATATCTTAGGCCACGCGCCGACGGGTACCGGCAAAACTGCCGCCTTCGCACTGCCCTTACTTTCCCGCCTAGACCTCAACGATAGAAGCGTACAGGTGATGGCGCTTGCGCCTACCCGCGAGCTTGCAGTGCAAGTTGCTGAAGCGTTTAAACGCTACGCGAAGCACATTCCAGGATTTAACGTATTGGCTATTTATGGTGGTCAAGACTACTCCGGCCAGATTCGCCAACTCAAGCGTGGCGTGCATGTGGTTGTAGGCACACCGGGACGTGTAATGGACCACATGCGCAAAGGCACTCTGAAACTAGATAGGCTGCAAGCCTTGGTATTAGACGAAGCTGACGAAATGTTACGCATGGGGTTCGTTGACGAAGTGGAATGGATTCTTGAGCAAACACCACCCGAGCGCCAAATGGCTTTGTTCTCAGCGACAATGCCTAAAGAAATTCAACGTATTGCGCGACGTCACCTGAGCGACCCTCAAGAGGTTTCCATTAAGGCCAAGACCGCTACTGCGGAGACCATACGCCAGCGCTATTGGTTGGTCAGTGGTTTGCGCAAGATCGAAGCACTCACACGCCTTTTAGAAGTAGAGGATTTCGACGGCATTTTGATTTTCGTGCGCACCAAACTGGCCACATCGGAACTTGCCGAACAACTGGAAGCGAGGGGCCATGCAGCAGCGGCGATGAATGGCGATATGGCGCAGAAATCCCGCGAGCAAATGGTTGCACGACTAAAATCCGGTGGTTTAGACATTTTGGTGGCAACAGATGTAGCCGCTCGAGGCTTAGATGTGGACCGCATCAGTCACGTTATCAACTACGACATACCCTACGATACCGAAGCATACATCCACCGCATTGGACGTACCGGTAGAGCGGGACGAACCGGGGATGCTATTTTGTTCGTTGCGCCTCGTGAGCGACGCATGCTTGGCGCCATTGAACGCGCTACCCGACAGAAGATTACTGAACTGGAATTGCCCAGTACTGAAATTGTCAACAAGAAGCGCATTGCAGATTTCAAACAGAAGATCACGGACACAATAGCCAAAGGTCATTTGTCGTTTATGCGCGGCATTATCGAAGAATACCAAAGCGAAACCGAGGCCTCGGCCATGGATATCGCTGCGGCAATGGCGAACATCGCTCAGGGCGGCCAAACACTGCTTATGGCGCCAGAGAAAAAACAACCCAAGCCACGGCATGACAGTAGAGACTCGCTGGAGCCGCGCAATAACCGTGGGCGAGGCCGTGAACGGGCACCTCGTGCAGAAAGAACCGAGAGAGGCAATCGGCCTGAGCGTTCCAGCGGCGGTAGTCGAAATATGGATCTTGAGCTATTTCGCATTGAAGTGGGGCGAGCGCACGGCGTAGAGCCCAGTAATATTGTGGGCGCCATTGCGAATGAAGCGGGCCTAGATGCAAGAAATATCGGTCAAATTTCCATTAACGACAATCACAGCATGGTGGAACTGCCCACCGGTATGCCTAAAGACGTTTTTGGCGACCTACGTAAAGTTTGGGTGTGCGGCCAACAACTGCGCATTAGCCGAGACGGTGAAGCACCGGGTGCACCCGTGAAAGACGGACGCCCGCCCCGCTCGGAGGCAAAACCTCGACGCAAAGGGCCACCAAAAGACGGTTTCAACCCAGAGAAAAAGCGAGCGCCTAAAGCTAAGAGCAAGGCCAACTCAGCAGAAGCCAGACCAGGCAGCTCTGAGGCAAAAAGAAAACCGTCGAAAAGAGCGCCAAAGCCAGCGGACGAGTGATCTGCCAGTGCTACCAGACTGTTAGCCCGCCCCTTGCGATGAGGGCGTCTACTGGCCTGACACTGCCCCGCTTCCGCTCGTGCTCTTTACATAGCCCTCGCCCACTCGTCCATTTCACCGGCTAGACTGCAACTATTCGTTGCCATCTGCGCTCCGGCTTTTGTCTATAAGCCACCTGATCAGCCTCGAAAATGCATACATGTACGCCAAGAGACCAACAGTGAATAAGCCCGCATTTCTCGTTGGCGGCAGAAAATAGCTGACCGCTAAAAACCCCAAAACGAAAGAGATCACCGCGCCAAAAAATATGACCAAGTCTTTCGCTAATCCTGTGAATGTGGGTTCGTTCATAAAGCTAGGTTATTCCTAATATTGATTACCGCTTGCCTAAATCGCCGCTTGTCTAATGTGCCGGTGCCTTTGGTGAACGCTGCACAAACCTGTAAGCGGTTGCAGCGGACACGGCCAATGGGCACGAGCGCCGAGCCCCGGTGTTGATCCAATACAAGGTTAGGCCTTGGCGTTATTGCGCTACTGGGGTTTAATTACTGCCACAGCTCTACTTAGACAGACACCACACACATGATCGCAACCGTGAATGCTTTAACCCTTTCTGTATTGATTCCCTTCCGGCCCCTATTCAACTATAGAGTTACCGCCTCTGCCAACAGCCGCTACTTAGACTTAAGGCAGAATTTGCGCTCAACTATGGCTGCGCAATTATGATTATTTGGGTAGATGCAGACGCGTGTCCCAACGTGGTTAAACAAGTTTTATTTAAGGCCGCAGAGAGACTTTCGCTAAAGACTATTTTGGTCGCCAATCAATATATTGCCACCCCACCCTCAAAAGTGATCTCGGCAATACAAGTGCCCCAAGGGTTTGATGTAGCCGATGACGCAATAGTGCAAAAGATGTCTGCTGGAGACCTTGTGATCACCGCCGATATCCCGCTGGCCGCAGAGGTTGTGGAAAAAGGTGGCACCGCTCTTAATCCCCGCGGCACCCTGTATACCAAAGAAAATGTGAAGGACTTCTTGGCTAGGCGCAATCGGGCTGAAGAGCTGCGTGATAATGGTCTCATCAGTGGCGGCCCCTCGGCATTAGACAAAAAAGACATACAAGCCTTCGCGAATACTTTGGACAAATTCCTAGCCAAAGCGACTAGATAGCGCAGCCTCCCGACCTACTAAAGTTGAGTAATTGGCGCCCAATCGTCCAGCTACTTAGCGCTGTGCATGGCGTACAAAACCCGGCCTCGGCAACACAAGATACCCTGATCGTTCACAATACTGACATCCACGGTACTGAGTTGACGCCCACGCTTAACGATAGTCGCAACGGCATCTACCCACTCTCCTTGGGCTTGACGTAAATAGGTAATGGACAGATCCGCTGTGCCGGCTGGTTCCGTGCCTGGAAAGGCTTTGCTGAATATTGCGACAATAGACGCCATATCGACCATAGTTGCAAGAACCCCGCCGTTCACACTGCCGCCAATACCCGTAGGCGTAGTTTCGGTCTTCAACAAACGCAAACGCCCGTAATCAGGCTTCACTTCAGCCAAGGTTAGGCCCAAGTACTTGTGCAAAGGTATGTCATCGAAGCGCTGTAAAAACCCCTCGGTACCCTCTGGATTATCTTCGTTTGCCGACAAAACGCTCTCCTTAATGTTGCAGTGGTTGTGGAAAATTCTTGATGGGAGACAATATAGGAGCGTCGCTCTTTTAGTAACCGAATTTGGGGACAAAGCGACACTTGCCTGAAAGCTCTGACAAAGATCATGTGACCAATGCTAGCCCTTAATATCGTCAGAGTTAAAAGAAAGCCCCTTGGTTAGTGGCAATCATTGGCAGAGATGGCTAGAATGCTCTCCCCTTCGAGGGCTGGGTGGCAGAGTGGTCATGCAGCGGACTGCAACTCCGTTAACGCCGGTTCGATTCCGACCCCAGCCTCCATTTTATTACCTCCACTCTCAGCCGCCCCCATTTTAGTCGCCAATGTCGCCAATGTCGCCAATGTGGTGTCCTGATACCTCGCAGCCTAAATCTCGTGCACTCAACCGGCATAAAAACCTTTCTGCTCATTTCACCCAAGGTGAAATTTCCCCTATCACCCGCATGGCTATTTTTTAGGGTTAAGTCCACCTCGTAGCGAGGGCCAAGCGGCACGAAGGTATTGGGTCATGGACCACAGCGTCATCACAGCGGCTAAATAGAGCATTAGGTACCCACCCTGAACCCAAAGGGAGGTCATGACCGGCGGGTAGGACAACAAAATCGTAATGGCGATCATTTGCAGTGTTGTCTTAATCTTGCCGAGATAGCTGACGGCAATGGTCACAGAACTGTTCATTTCTGCCATCCATTCACGCAGTGCGCTGATGACTATTTCTCTGCCAATAATGACCAAGCTCGGCAGTGTCAGCCAAATAGAGTTGTGGTGAGCGATCAATATCACCAAAGCGGACACCACAATGAGCTTATCTGCAACGGGGTCAATAAACGCGCCAAAGGGCGTGGTTTGGTTGAGCTTTCGCGCAAGGTAACCGTCCAACCAATCTGTTGCAGCAGCCAACGCAAACAAAGTTGCAGCTGCCAAATAACTCCAAGAATTTGCCATGAGAAAAATAACGACAAAAACTGGGATAAGCAGAATTCGGACGATGGTAATAATGTTCGGTAGATTCAAAGGTTGGTTCCGCGCTTGAATGATTTTTAAAAAATAGGGCTACAGTGAATTGCGCTAGTGTAGCGCATCATAAATCTGACCGGCCATTGTTGGGCTAATGCTGGGTACTTTTGCCAATTCTTCTGCGCTGGCTCCTCTGATGCCTGCCGGGCTACCAAAGTGGATCAACAATTGTCTGCGCCTTTTGGGGCCAACGCCAGGGATATGTTCGAGCTCTGACTGTTTTCTAGCCTTACCCCGCCGCTCACGGTGACCGGTGATGGCAAATCGGTGTGCTTCATCTCTAATGTGCTGCAACAGGTGACCTGCCTCAGATCGCCCATCTATTGCTATCTCGGTTTCGCCGAGGAAAAAGCGCTCCAAGCCGGATTTTCTGTCTGGTCCTTTGGCGATACCTAAGATTTGTACGTCGTCAATTTGCAGTTCGTTTAATACATTTACAGCAATTCGTACCTGACCCAAGCCACCGTCAATAACCAACACATCAGGCAACTGCCCCTCACCCTTTTTCAGGCGGGTGTAACGACGGCGTAAGGCCTGGTCCATCGCCGCATAATCATCGCCACCGGTAATGTCTTCAATGTTAAATTTTCGATAATCGGACTTCAGCGGACCATTACTGTCGAACACCACACAAGACGCAACGGTTGCCTCGCCGGAAGTGTGACTGATATCAAAACACTCCAAACGCTCAGGCATGGAATCCATTTTAAGTGCATCTTGAAGGTTCATGAAGCGAGCCAAGACATGACTCTTGTCGGCCAGATGGCTCTTTAGATTCAAGACTGCGTTATCTGTGGCAAGCGCAAGCCAGCGGGCACGTTGCCCACGCACGTCCGCGCTAACACTTACCTTTCTGCTGGCTTTTTCTGCTAGCGCCGCTTCAAACACATCTACGTCTGAGGTCAGAGCACAAATCACTATCGCCTTGGGCACCTCGCGCTGCTCAGAGGCAAAATAGTATTGGGATAAAAAGGCCTCCAAGAATTCAGCCGGGCTAAGCGCCAAACCGTTCTTGCTGTAATACGCACGCTGCCCTAATACCTGCCCGCCACGAACAAACAAACCTTGAATGCAGCACTGCCCTGCTTCCTCAGCAAAACCAAATACATCTACATCGCCCACAGAACCATGCACATACTGGCGCTCGGTAATCTTTCTTAGCTGGAGAATTTGATCGCGATAACCTGCGGCGCGCTCATATTCCATATTTGCCGCGGCATCGTGCATTTTTTGCTTGAACTGCTGCAATACCGCGTCACTTTTGCCACCTAAAAAAAGCGTCGCTAACTCCACATCATCTTGGTAGTCGGCGACTTTAACTTTTTCTACACAAGGCGCGCTGCAGCGCTTTATTTGATGTTGCAGACAGGGGCGAGAACGATTCTTAAAGAAGGTGTCATCACACTGCCGCAGCAAGAATAGCTTTTGTAAAATACTCAGACTTTCGCGTACCGCTGAAGCCGAGGGAAAAGGGCCAAAATAGCGGCCATCCTTTTTCTTCGTGCCGCGATGAAAGGCCAGCCTTGGAAACTCCGCGTGAGAGGAAATATGAATGTAGGGATAAGATTTGTCATCGCGGAGTAAAATATTATAAGGCGGACGCTGAGCCTTAATTAGACTCTGTTCCAACAACAGCGCTTCGGTTTCACTTTGCGTGACAGTGATTTCGATTCGGTCGATCTTCGCGACCATGGCCATAGTTTTGGTTGCAAGACCAGACGCGCGAAAATAGCTGGTAACGCGATTCTTTAAATTTCTCGCCTTACCGACGTAAAGGAACTTACCATTGCAATCGAGCATTTGATATACGCCCGGCTTTTTGGTGAGGTCTTTAAGAAAAGATTCTGAGTCAAAGGGTGTGTCCGCCATGGGGTGGAACTATATCGCCAGTCCGACTAAAGATGCCAGTAAATACGCTATATCCGCAAAATTGATCCTGCCCTTGCGCCGAGCATTTGAGGCGCTTAAGTTTTTCGCCCCATTAACGCCTGGGCTTAGAAAAACTTTAATATGCACAGCCAATGCTCTATCCAAAAAGCGCTATCCAAAAAGCGCTGTCCGAAAGGCCCTATACAAAAGGCGCTATACAAAAGGGGCTATACAAAAGGCGCTATCTAATGCGCCTTAGCTTAAATTTTCTAACTGGTACTGATGCACGCCCTTTTCATTACATTCGCTCAGGTACCGCCCGGGCCGCCATTTCGCTGCGCTTGGGTTACCTCTGCGCGCCTTCTACTGGGCAATGGCGGCAAATTCCCAGGGTTGTGCCTGGCAATAATGCCGTGCTCTACAGCCATTAGTGTCATCGCTACGTCGCCATTAATGTTCAATTTATCGAAGATTCGATACCTATAACTGTTCACGGTCTTTGCCGACAAACTCAACGATTTAGCGATTTCTACGGCACTGACACAGTTCACAACCATTAGCATTATCTGCATCTCACGCTGGGACAATGTGTCGAAGGGGCTTTCTTTTGCGGCGCCAAAAGAAAAATGAGCCAGTTCTTGAGCGACTTCTTCGCAAATATAACGGCGGCCAAAATAAACTCGACGCAAGCACAAATCGAGTTCTTCGAGGGTAATGTTTTTGGTTAAAAACCCGCTGGCGCCAGCGCGCAGCATTTGGGTGGGGAAAGGTGCGTGGCTGTGTCCCGTGAGCACAACAACGCGGGTGCCCGCCTGCATCAGCTTTATTCTATGCAGGGCTTCAAGGCCGCCAATTCCGGGCATTGCAACTTCTATGAGTAAAATGTCCGGGGTGATAGAACGAACTAACTCTACGGCCTCTTCGCCACTGGAACATTCGCCGACGATTTTGACGCCGGCTAACGACTCCAGCAACCTCTTAATGGCTTCACGAAACAACTGGTGGTGGTCTGCTATTGCTACTCTCATATTCCCTGCCCTCTTTGTATTTTCGAAGGTATAAAATAGGATTTCATACCGTCTAAGACAATCGGTTAGGGTTATTTCTTACATATATTTGAGAGAATTACCACTAAATTCTATTGTTAACATTCAGTTTTGTGCACTATTTCTCAACTGAAGGCTTGAATCCCTGTCTGTGCTCTACCCAGAATCAATGCATGCACGTCGTGCGTACCCTCATAAGTATTCACAGTCTCTAGGTTCATCATGTGCCGAATTACAGGGTATTCGTCGGAAATACCGTTTCCACCATGCATATCACGAGCCACGCGAGCAATGTCTAACGCCTTGCCACAGTTATTTCTCTTCATCATGGAAATGTTTTCTATCGGCAGCGTGCCGTCATCAAACATACGCCCCATACGCAAACACCCTTGTAAGCCTAGGGCTATTTCGGTTTGCATATCAGCCAGTTTCTTCTGTACCAACTGGGTGGCGGCTAATGGACGCCCAAACTGAGTGCGCTCCAACGTATATTTACGGGCAGCATGCCAACAACTCTCTGCTGCGCCCATTGCCCCCCACGCGATGCCATAGCGCGCGCGGTTAAGACACCCAAACGGACCAGCTAGGCCCTTCACGTTAGGTAGCAAGTTTTCTTCGGGAACAAAGACATCTTCTAAAACAATTTGTCCAGTAACCGATGCGCGCAAGCTCATCTTGCCTTCGATCTTTGGCGTACTAAAACCTTTAAATGCGCGCTCAACTACAAAGCCACGAATCTCACCGTCAAGCTTCGCCCACACAACGGCAAGGTCTGCGATCGGCGAGTTGGTGATCCACATCTTTGCGCCATTCATTATGAAACCGCCATCAACGCGCTTGGCGTTGGTTACCATGCTGCTGGGGTCTGATCCATGGTCTGGTTCTGTGAGGCCAAAACACCCGACCCATTCGCCGGTGGCTAATTTAGGCAGGTATTTTTCGCGCTGTGCTTCAGTGCCGTAGGCATAAATTGGGTGCATCACTAGGGAAGATTGCACACTCATAGCTGAGCGGTAACCTGAGTCCACCATTTCCACTTCGCGGGCCATAATGCCGTAGGCTACGTAATTCACATTTGAACAACCGTACTTTTCTGGCAGAGTCGCACCCAACATACCCATTGCGCCGAACTCGTTCATTATTTCCCGGTCAAAGGTCTCGTGCCGAAATGCATCACGTACTCGGCTCAGCAGCTTGTCTTGAGCATAATCACGTGCACTTTCCTGAATCATGCGTTCCTCTTCTGAGAACTGCGACTGCATCTGAAAAGGGTCTTCCCAAGAAAATGGCGCTTTATCACTGCTCATAAAATTTTCCTTATTATCAATGATGCGAAGGCTAAAGCAGCCTTCCGCTAACTGCAATATTTTACCCATTTGGTTTATTAGACTTAAGATGTTTTGCCGCAATTTTCGTTCGTTGATAGGTATACTTCGCTTCTAATTTTACGACGAGGTCTCCTATGAGCGCGGTACCAGCTTTATTACCCCCAGCGATGGACGAGGAAACACTAGAACAATTAATAGATGTGGTGAGGCGATTTGTGAACGAACGTCTCATTCCACTTGAAGCACAGGTCGCTGAAGAGGATAAAATCCCAACTGGCGTGGTCCAAGAAATGCGCGAATTGGGCTTATTTGGCCTGACTATTCCTCAGGAATACGGCGGCATTGGACTTAACACCTACGAAGAATGCCGCGTTGTCATGGAGCTAGGGCGCACTTCTCCGGCCTTCCGTTCAATCATTGGCACCAACAATGGCATCGGTTCCCAGGGTATTGTCATGGACGGCACGCAAGAGCAAAAAAATTACTACCTACCCAAATTTGCCAGCGGCGAGATCATTGGATCATTCGCACTCACAGAGCCGGACGCAGGTTCCGATGCTGGATCACTACAAACCAAGGCCATTCGCGACGGCGACGACTTCATTTTGAACGGAACTAAGCGCTACATCACCAATGCCCCCAGCGCGCAGTTGTTTACGGTTTTTGCACGGACAGATGCAGACTTAGCAGGTGCCAAGGGCGTTAGCGCATTTTTGGTAGACGCAAGCACACCGGGCATCACCTTGGGTGCCCCCAACAAGAAGATGGGCCAAAAAGGCGCTCATGTATGTGATGTTATATTTGACGACTGCCGAATACCTGCTAGCTGCTTACTCGGCGGTGCAGACAAGCTGAACAAAGGCTTTTTGACCGCAATGAAAACACTGGATAGAGGACGCATTCATATCAGTGCGTTATCTGTTGGTTGCGCGGATAGGTTGATTGACCTTTGTTTGGCATACGGCAGTGAGCGCAAGCAATTTGGCCAGCGCATAGCCGACTTCCAGCTTCTGCAAGCAATGGTCGCTGACAGTAAAGCGGAAAGCTACGCTGCCCAATGCATGGTCTTGGATGCGGCTAAACGTAGAGATAACGGCGAGGCAGTAAATACATTAGCCTCCTGCTGTAAGCTTTTTGCAACAGAAATGGTCGGCAGAGTGGCGGACAGAGCCGTGCAGTACCACGGTGGCGCAGGGTACATGGAAGAATATGCGGTAGCTCGGTTCTACAAAGATGTGAGGCTGTTCAGAATTTATGAAGGCACCAGCCAGATTCAACAGACCATCATTGCAAAAAACCTACTTAAAGAATTTAACTAGGCTAAAGGGCTACGAACTTGCGCGGATTCGCTCTGAAAAGAGATGTGTGCATCAAGGGACGCAATGCTTGGGTCTGCGCGGCGTCCACTTAAAGTACGTCGCAAAAACCCACCGAAACTGATCGGACTGTGTAAAGCATCTAATCCAAAGACCCGCCTCAACTCCGGGCGGCGTTGATGTCTTGCTTTACTAGTGCAGCTTGGACGCCAGCTTGCTCAGCAAAGTCTTCGCCCTCGCCCGCATAAATAATGCCTCGCGAACTAGAAACGGCTAACCCATAGCCTTGACTGTCTACGCCTGCCGCGACTACCTCTTTCACACGCCCACCCTGAGCACCCACACCGGGCACCAAAAGGGGCATATCGCCCACAACGGCTCTTACGTGAGCCAGCTCTTCTGGATAGGTGGCGCCCGTTACAAGCATGCACTGACCGCCTGTATCCCATTCGGAGACCTGCTCCGCTACCGTTAGGTAAAGGGGTGTATTGGCGAGCTGGGATTTTTGCAGCCAATCGCTGCCAGGGTTACTTGTGCGGCAAAGCACCACAATGCCTCTGTCTGAGTATTCAAAATAGGGCTCGAGACTGTCATAGCCAAGATAGGGATTCACCGTCACAGCGTCGGCTTGATAACGCTCAAACGCCTCTCGGGCATAAAGTTTGGCGGTGCTACCCACGTCGCCTCTCTTAGCATCCAAAATAACCACGATTTCGGGGTAATTTACGTGAATATAATCAATCAGCTCTGCTAACTGGTCTTCATGGCCCTCAGCGGCAAAATGCGCCGCCTGAGGTTTAAAAGCGCAGACATGCTCAGCGGTTGCATCGACTATCGCTTTGCCAAACTGGAGAAAGGCATCGTCTTGTGCGCGCAGATGCTCGGGAATACGGTTGAGTTCTGGATCTATACCCACACAAAGCATGGAATCGGCGCTATGCCATCTTGCTGCCAAACGGGTGCGAAACTCTGAGTGGCTCATGATAGGCCTTGCGAGGACAAAAACTGCTCTCGCATCAATGGGTCCGCCAACACCCGCTCAACCGTCTCGACAATTGCCAAGGTCTGGCTGTCCACTTCAACATTAATTTTGTCGCCAAGCTCTAAACGCCCCAGTGTCGTGCGTTCAATGGTTTCTGGGATTAAGCTGACACTAAACAAGCTCTCTGCTCTATCCACTGACGAAACCGTAAGGCTGGCCCCATCTAGGCCAACATAGCCCTTGTGCAAAATGTAATTCATCCACTTGGGTTCTATTCTGAAGGACAGCACACGGTCGTGGTCGTCTATTTTGAGGTCTGCTAGCGCTGCAGTTGCGGTGACATGACCTGAGATTATATGTCCACCCACTTCGTCACCGACTTTAAATGAGCGTTCAACATTGACGCTCTGACCCGCTTTTAAATCTGCAAGGTTAGTTGTTACGGCGGTTTCTTTGATGACATCAAAGTAGGCTGCACCTTGATCCACCGAAGTCACTGTTAAGCAGGTACCGTTAACTGCTACTGAAGCACCTAGCTCCAAATTTTCAGTCAGCTCGCCTAAATCAACAGCAATACGGATTAAGTTCGACTCACTTTCGACACTAACAATGGATACTAAATCCTGAACAATCCCGGTAAACAATTTAACTCTCCTACTAACACTAAAACTTTCGACCGAGCATAAAAAAGCCGGTCTTAAACCGGCTAGTACTTTACCAAAAGATGTGGCAGGACGCCCTGCATATCAGCCTGAAGAAGCTGATAGCAGTTCTTGACGCTTGGATTCACGGTCAATGAAGGTAATCCATGATCCACAAACTCTTTGGTTTGCCTTGTCATCCTCTGCACGCGACACGCGGCGGCAGTTAGTAAACGATGTCCGCGCCGTTGACAGCTTGTTCTGATTAAACAGACACATGCCTTTAACAATGTGTACCGATTGAACCTTTCTCAAACCGCCTTTATCTAATGCGCCGGACGCTGCGTCCACGCAACGATCAAACTGATCATCTTCTAAGTAAAGGTAGGAAAGCCGTTCAAAAATCTTACCGTCATCAGACAACTCAGCAGCTTCTTCGAATATTTCGATCGCTGAATCCACTTCTTGAGCTACTTGATAGGCTTGCCCTAGAGACCTGAGGTTCTTTGCATCGCGCTCTACTGCCTCAGCCTTCATACCTGCAACCAGCACTTTAGCTGCTCTGTAGGGCACCTCTTCCTGCATCAACAAGCCTGCAAGGTTGGTGAAATCCGTAGACTTTTCAAGAAAGCCAGCGGTATAGGCCGCTTCAAGCGCATACATCTGTTTCTTCTCGAATCCTTCCTGGCCGTATACACCCGCTAGACGCACCCAATGCTCACGCTTAGGAAACAACTCAACCAAGATTTCTAATGTATCAATTACTTTGGGCCAATCCTCTTTCTCAAAATACAAGAAAGTCAAAAGACTCCAGTTTTGCTCAGTAATCGTAGTACCACGCTCTTGGGCAATTTTAATACCCAGTTCCATTTGCTCGACAGCTAGGTCGTATTCTTTCTTTTGGTAATAAACAGTCGCTAAGAAGATTCTTGGCGCGGCAGACGGATTAACGGCCTTGGATATCCAAATTTCCATATACTTCAGCGCGTCATCATAGTTCTCTTGAACATAGCTGAGCTGGGCAATGGTATAAAGCGTCGTTGTTTCTAAACCTTCAGGAATCTTGTCCCCTGCTTGCACAACTCGCTTATATTCGCTAATCGCACCGGCGTAATTATCCTGCAGATAATAGATGTAACCGCGCATATTGTGCAGGTTAGCAACTTCGTTCTCGTTGTAGCGCTTACTACGCTCTAGCGCGTCGTTGATCACTTCTAGCGCAGTTACATAGTCTTTCAGGTCAATGGCTTCTTGGCCAGCGCCCAACTTCTTATATACCGTCTCGCTCATAGAGGGCACGCGGCGAGTCTTTTGCTTCTTTGCTTCTTCTGCCTGCACGCTAGCGCCATCAAACCCGAGCTCCGCTAACAGCGGTGTACCAGTTGAAAGCAATACCGCAACAGCAAGTGCAGCTAGACTAGGGTTAATCCTAATATTCAAGTGCAGTCTCCTATCCGTCAGCCAATTCAAAGGTAATGCGGGTCTTTACACCAGCAACGTCAATGGCGTCGCCATTAACAACCTTTGGCTTATATTTATATTTCAGTGCGGCATTGATTGCGGCCCGATTAAAAATCCCGGGAGGCTTCGCCTCGATTACCACCGGATCTCTGACAGCACCCGTCTTAGTAACGATGTATTCAAGTAATACGTACCCTTCGATACCCCGAGTTTGCGCTCGGCGTGGGTATTGTGGATTAACCTTAACGATGGGCAAATACTCACCATCTGAGCTGAATCCACCGCCTTGAATAGACAAGTTAACATCTACATCCACTGCCCCTACGTCTACACCCTGAGACAAATCAGATGCCTCAAAGTCAGGCTTAGGCAAATCTGGTGGCGGCTCATCGGGCGGCGGTGGCGGCTTTGGCTTACGCTGCTTAGTTTCAACTTCTTGGTCATCTTGAAGTCGGACAAAGTCCAGTAGCTTACCTTTGGCGCCTTCCTCAAGATTGGCTTCATTGCTCGCAATGATCGCCTGCATCAAGAAAAACAAAACAAAGGTTACAACTGCCCCCAGTCCAACGCCGATTGCATAACGAACAACCATAGTTATTCCTACCTAATTATTTTCAGTTGAAATAGCGACTTGACGCATGCCCGCAGCCCTTGCAGCGTTCAATACGGCCATCAACTTTTCGTTTGTTGAACTTCTATCGGCTTGCACCACCAATCCACCTTTAGGGTTTTCGGAATGGAGTTTTTCAATATGTGATCGAACCGAAGTAGGATCAACCCGCTTCTTGTCTATCCATATTTCACCAGTAGGACCAATAGCAACAAGCACAGCTACTGTTGGTTTCTGCTCAGAAGTCATCGCATCTGGCCTAGTTACATCTATGCCGGCCTGCTTAATAAATGTCGCAGTTACAATGAAGAAAATAAGCATGATGAAAACAACGTCCAGCATGGGCGTTAGGTTGATATCAGCTTCTTCTTCATTTCTAGAGATGCGTCTCATTTGTTTACGCATAATTCTTTCCTCGTATCACCCTATTGCGGCGATGAAAATTCTAGACTTACCTGTACTTCTAATGATCTAGAGTAAGGGTGTCTTCGAACATTTGCGTTTCGTATTCAACTTTGCGCTTCAAATACGTCGTACCTATAAGGCCTGATAGGGAGGCAATCATTCCAGACATTGTCGGAATGGTTGCCATGGAAACACCTGCGGCCATAGACCGAGCATTACCGCCCTGAGTTGCCATTGCATCAAATACTGCAATCATACCGGTTACCGTACCGAGCAGACCGAATAAGGGACAAAGCGCCACACAGGTCTCAATGACCGGAAGGTTGCCCATAATTCTACTTGCAGCATTTGAAACGATTCCCTCGCGAACTTGGTGAGCACTCCAAGATTTACGCTCTGCACGAGACTCCCATACGGTAGCCCCGTGTAAAACCAACTCTTTATGCTCTGTTCTAAAGAACCAAATACGTTCAAATATCAGTGTCCACATGAGGAAAGTGATAGCGGCTATGTACCAGAGTACATTGCCGCCCATTTCCATGAACGTGATAATTGCTAGATATGCGTCGTTTAACATGTTTCGACAGCCTCCTGCTGACTAGCCTAGTGACTTGCCAGCTTTTTCAGCGTGATCAGCAATAATTCCAGCACTTTGCTCTTCAATTATGTGCACCAACTCACGCGAGCGGCTGTTCACAATTGCATGCAAGAGTGTTGTTGGGATCGCGACACACAAGCCTAATACTGTGGTCATCAATGCCTTAGAAATACCGCTAGCCATTGTCTTAGGATCGCCAGTACCAAACAGCGTGATCGCTTGGAAAGTTTCGATCATACCGATTACTGTTCCTAATAGACCAGTAAGCGGTGCCACTACCGAGATAACCTGTATCAACGTTATGCGTTTGGTCAGATTCGGGGTTTCTCCCAAAATCGCCTCGCCCAGTTTGAGTTCTAGCGTTTCAACATCAACGTCTTTATTTTCTTCGTAGACGTTAAGTACGCGTCCTAATGGGTTGTCCATAGAGGGCACAGGGTTCTTGCGTTGCGCGTTTACCTTAGAACCAACCAAGAACAAAGTGATTAACCGTTCAAGGGCCAAGAGGACACCAACGATACCCCCTAAAATAATTACAGAACCTACTTCACCACCCTGTCCATCGGCGAACAAAGATGTGGGAGAACCGATTCTCTCACCCAATGTTGCAGCTTGAATCAATAGTGCCAACAAAGAGCCACGAGTAGGGTCAACTGATAGCTCTACAATTTCACCTGGCGCGGCTTCTTGAAGTGCTTCAACAGTCGATGTATGTCTGCCGGTGGGCTGACGTGGTAACTCAGTAATAGACTGGCTATCTGGGTTCCATTGTAGGTACTCGCCGTCACCTAGCAGCGCGAAAGAACCAACACGAACGATCTCAGTAGGTACCTTCTCACCAGAAATTTTGGTGACTGTTCCTGGGTACTTAGAAATCTTACCTGATTCGGTCATTTCTCTTTGTAGTTCGAACCAAAGAGTTTCCATTTCGTCGATGGTCGCTAGCTGGCTAGATGTACCCATCTTCTTCGCTAGTTGACCCAACCATTCGCCACGATTTTCGTACTGGCTAGAAATGATTGAACCTTCGAAGCCTCCACGTGTATCACCAGCAACCTGCTGCAACACACCAAACAGTTCTCGCAAGCTACCTAGACGCTTGTCTAGCTGCTCAGTCAAATCGCCAATGCGAATCTCATTCTCTTCGAATTGAGTCTCTAAGCGATCTGAGCGACGCTGTTCACGGCGACGCTCTTCTTCAGCATTTTTCAGAAGCTGCGCTTGGTTAGCTTTTTCTCTCGCAAACTGTTGCTCTCTTGAAGTGTTTTCACGAGATTCAACAACGCGGCGTTGCTCTACGTTGTCCAGCAACTCGTCAAGCGAGCTGGCTTGGTTTACTACCAAATCACCTGCCGCTGGAGCTGTTTCTTCTGCTTGGGCAAAAGATGCAGCAAATAGGACAGCTGCTATTAGACCTTTTGATAAATTCATTACACTTTTCTTAGTCGTTTTCATTTGGCTACTCCCGCACCTGCGATGGGCAAGCTCAGCATTTCGATTGAAGCCTGCTGACGAGCCATTCTAATACCCTGTCTTACAGAGCTATTAAACGAGGGATCAACTGCCTCAAATGCGCGATTTTCTACGTTATAGACACCGGTCTCTTCGCCGTCAGGTGTTTGATAAACCAACGCGATGCGACCAACCTTCAAAATGTCTACGTTACGCTCAACCCCACCTAACTCGATGGTGGAAGAATAAGTTTCCATTGTGCGGCCGTAGTCGTTTTCGATCTGGAAAGCTCTAAAGACTTGCGAGAATTTCTCAGAGACCAAAACGTCTGCGCGATCCATAGTTTCACGCAAAACTTCGATACGGTTTCTACGCTCATCGATTAGGAACGGTGCATCCAGTTCTACAAACTGCTCAAGCCCATCGATCATACGTAACATAAGCGGCGTGATTTGACGCTCGATAACGGTTACGTCATCGATAGAAACTGTGAGCTGAGCCATTTCCGTTTCTTGATTGCCTATCTGCTTCTCAAGTTGGCGGTTATAAACTCTTAGACCTTCCACTTCTTTTAGTACCGTCTTGTACTCACTCAACAGCTGACGTGTTTCGTCGGTCAAGTTATCAATCTTTGCTTGAGAGCGCTTTGCGGATGAATTCATCTGCTCAGCCACCTGAAAGATGTCATTAAGCGTCGTTGCTTGCGCCTGACTCACGGAGAACATGAGTGCTGAGGACAACAATACTTGCGTCAGCCTATGTGTATATTTTTTCATTACAACTTCCTACTGGAAAATCCATTGTTTCGTTGAACCTCGCACAACTGTGACTGTGACAAAAGCCAACAATCAAAAAATTATGCATGAGCTTCGCAGACATTACTTCTGTCTGCTCTGGGTGAACCCTGACAACCTCAAGGAGCGAATTCATATAAAACAAATTTGCTTGAAGAGAGCTTGTTAGAGTCATAAATCGTGTGTTGGCCTCCCCGGCACAACCCGCGAACGAAGGATCAACAAACGCCCCAATAAAGTCAACAGTTGCGCTAGCGTTATTAGCGATAACCGACACTTTTTCGCAAAGTTCGCCCCACCGAAGGGTGTGGCCTTTCAATTGGACAAAAAGTCAACGCACAATTAGCGAAATATGAACACAAATTTGCGCTGAATTGGCTAATCGCTGCTGCCTTCACCGATGCGCGCTAGAACGCAAGGTGTATTGCTATGGGAAATAAACCGCCAGCGCAGCCGGAGATACCAATGGTTAGTTCTTTGCGCCAAATTAGCCCAAGCCTTGCAACTTAACTGAACTCACCGCCTACCGGCCTCGAACCTAAATCGTGTCCTAACTCAAATGTTTGGCAAAGTGTGCAAGCGTGCGTTCAAGTGCGAGCTTCGATGCCTCTTCGTTGAAACTACCGCGATGATTGCAGTTAAACCCATGATCAGCTGCGTAGACATGAACCGGCACATCACTCTGAGCGGCCTTGATTTTTTCCACATCTGACAATGGAATATGGGCATCTAACTCGCCAAAGTGCATGATCGTAGGACACTTAGCTTGCTTGTCGAGATTCCCAACGATACCGCCGCCGTAATAGCTTGAAGCCGCGTGAACACCAGAGAGATCACAAGCGCAAAGCCACGTTAACAGTCCGCCAAAACAGTACCCAACAACGCCCACCTTGCCGTGCTCGCCGGCCAAATCAATGGTTGCCTGAAGGTCAAGCAATGTTTGCTCAAGGTTGAGTTTTTGAAATGCCAGCTCAATACCCTTGCCCATGTCGGCTTCGGTATAGCCCAGTTCGATATTGCTATCTATGCGATCGAAGATCTTTGGTGCAATGGCTACATAACCCTGAGCGGCATAACCGTCAGTCACTTCTCGAATGTGCCCATTAACGCCAAATATTTCTTGAATCACGACAACGCAGCCAAAGCGGGCTACCCCCGCTTCAGGTTCCGCCATATAAGCACCAATTGAGCTGCCATCCTGTGTCGTTACCGTTATGTCTTGTCCCATAATATTCCTCTAACATTCATCAACAATTGAACGGCATATACTAAGCGCGCACTCACTTGTGCGCATCTAATTTGATCAAGTGCATCGTCAGTCAGGCTTGGAAGCATTATGATCAAGGTTTTCGCAAGTCAGTATTAGGATTAACCATGACCCAATCAGCAAACCCAAACCCAAAAATAGAAGCCATTATCTGGGACTTTGGCGGCGTATTCACAAGCA
>QXZU01000007.1 GCA_009886205.1 K189A clade bacterium
CCAACTTCACAGGTAAGCAAGGCAAACAAAGTAAGCACGGAGGCATATAAGAGCCCTATAGATGACAGCAACAAAAGCAGCGCAGAAAAACCTGATTCAGCAAGAGGCAACATAGAAAAAGACAACATAACAAAAGACAAAACTACCGGGCGCACCAGAAACGAACCGGGCAACCCTAACACCGACTCTCCCGTAGCTAATTTCGTAAACCACCTTATCGATACTGCCTATGAAAAGAGGGCCTCAGATATACACATAGAACCCTTTGAAAATGAGTTTAGGGTCCGCTTGCGCATTGACGGCCTGCTCCAACCCGGTCCAATACCACCGAAGGATATTGCAGGCCGGCTCAGCTCACGAATAAAAGTCTTGGGGCAATTAGATATTTCAGAAAGGCGTCTGCCACAAGATGGCAGGTTGCGCCTGAACACCGCTTCACATAATGCATTGGATTTGCGTATCAGCAGCCTGCCTACTTTATGGGGTGAAAAAATAGTCTTACGCCTGCTCAACGTCGATGCCGCACATAGAGGCATTGAGCATCTCGGTTTAGAGGCAAGACAAAAAACCATATTGCTAAGCGCCATAGGCCAGCCGCAAGGCCTGATATTGGTTACAGGGCCAACGGGCAGCGGTAAAACAATGACCCTATATAGTGCCCTAGATCTTTTAAACCAAACTCAATGCAACATTTCAACAGTGGAGGATCCTGTAGAAGTAAATGTTCACGGCATTAATCAGGTTAATGTGAATGCGCGCATCGGGCTAGATTTCGCGACAACCTTAAGAGCCCTACTGAGGCAAGATCCAGACGTAATAATGGTGGGCGAAATTCGAGATCTTGAAACCGCCAGTATAGCCATACGCGCCGCCCAAACCGGCCACCTTGTGTTATCAACACTACACACCAACTCTGCTTTTGCCACATTAGAACGGCTCATACAGATGGGCATTCCACGTCACAACCTAACCACCTCAATCAGTTTGATTGTCGCGCAACGCCTGCTCAGAAAACTCTGCATTCATTGCAAAACATTAGACCGCCTACCAAAAGCAATCCTCCTTGAGGCAGGAGTAGACCCAAGCGCCTTAAACAATCCGATATTCAAGGCTCACCCAGAAGGATGCCTCTACTGCCATCAAGGCTACCAAGGCCGGTTGGGGATTTTTGAAATGATAAAAATGGACCAAAAAACATTAGAACTATTAGATCGCTCCACCGGAGAATCGCCGGCCATTGCGAGCGAGCTACGCAAGCATAGCCTGCGCAAAGGGGCATTGGAGAAAGTGATACTAGGTGTAACTAGCCTGCAAGAGGCAAATCGTTTGACACTTATAGAAGAAGCGGGCCAATGACAGTTGCCGACAATTCTACAACAAACACCATTGATAGGGGCGCGCTGGTGTCAGACAACAACTTGAGCACAACCTTCTTTTGGTCTGGTACCGGCGCGACAGGCAACTTCCAGCGCGGAACAATTAGCGCCGAAAATATAGATATTGCGGCGCACAAAATTGCATTACAGGGCATCGAAATCAAAGTTCTAACGCCCCAAAAACAAGGTTCGGAAAAATTTCGAAAAGAAAATGCATCTAAAGATTCGTTGTTCAACGCCTTCACTTTGCTTGGAAACAAAACTAGCCCCCGCAACACTGCGCTGTTTACCCGCCAGTTGGCAACGCTTATACAAGCGGGCATACCCATTCTTCAGTCGTTAGAGGTACTTGGCGAAGACGCCTCGGCGGAGCAAAAAGAAATAGCAGCAATAGCAACTACCTTGGGCAAGGACATTTTGGCCGGTAACACGCTTGCTGAAGCTGCCAGCAATCATCCCCAGGTTTTTGATCTCCTATCCCAGCAACTGATTAAGGCGGGCGAGGCTTCTGCAACATTGGATCTTACATTGCACAATATTGCCAACCACCAAGAACGCACATTGGCACTAAAGGCGAAAATCAAAAAAGCGCTAATACACCCTATTTCCGTATTGGCGATTGCCGCGGTAGTCACGATGCTGATGCTGACCAAAGTGGTACCGCAGTTTGAGCAGATGTTTCGCAGCCAAGGAAAGGCTTTGCCGTCTATGACGGCATTTGTCATAGAACTATCAGCGACTATGCAAAACTACTGGGCTTACGCGCTGGTGGGCGCTTTTATGCTGATAATAATATTTAGGATTTGCTATCACACAAAACCAGCCTTCACCCTTTTTGTACATCAACTGCTACTGCGCTTGCCGCTATGTGGCGGCTTGATTAAGGCCAGCTGCGTTGCAAGGTTTTCCCGCACGCTGGCCACCACTTATAACGCCGGTATCCCCATAGCGAGTGCATTAACCTTTGCCGGCCCTGTCACAGGCAACTTGGTCTATCAGCGCGCTATTGGCCAGGTGCAACACGCCGTAGACCACGGGGAATCTCTTCATGAGGCTATTGCTCAAGCCGGCCACTTCCCGAGTTTGATTATCAAAATGATCGCTATTGGCGAGCAGGCTGGCGTTTTAGACACCATGCTCGAGAAAGGTGCGGCACACTACGAAAGCGAGGTTGAAAACACCATCGACAAAATATTACCCCTGCTTGAACCTGCCATGATGGCTTTACTGGGGCTAGTCATAGGCGGCCTTATTACAGCCATGTATTTGCCTGTTTTTCAAATGGGTACAGTGCTTGGCGGTTAACCAATTTCCACTGTTTGTGGCTTTTAGTCCCGCCCTTAGACTATCCTCTACCGCATTAACGAGCGTCACAGGCGCGTGTTGTGTAAGCGGTAACGATAGGGATAACTATGTTGATCGGTCTCACTGGTGGCATTGGTAGCGGCAAGACCGCAGCCGCCAATCATTTTGAATCTTTAGGCATTGATATAGTCGATGCAGACCTTGCCAGTAGAGCTGTAGTTGAGCCAGGGCAGCCTGCTCTAGATTCTATAGCCGAACATTTTGGTCCGGAAATAATTGGCGCAGATGGCGGCTTAGACCGCGCCCAACTGCGCAAGCTTGTGTTTGCGGAGGAGTCAGAACGTAAGTGGCTCCAACGCCTACTGCATCCCCTGATCAGTGAATACTTGGCCCAGCAAATCAGGGAAAGCACCTCTACCTACTGCCTTTTAGTTAATCCTCTGCTACTGGAATCTGGGCAGTCCCAATGGTGTAAAAAGATCATCGTGGTAGACACACCTTTAGAAACGCAGATTCAACGCACTATGTCTCGCGATGACAACAATCGCGAACAGGTTCAGAGTATTGTTAATGCCCAAATGAGCCGCGACGATCGTTTGTCCGCAGCTGACTTTGTCCTACTCAATGATCAAGGCATCGATGAGTTGAACACAAACGTTGAGAATATCCACCAAGAACTAGTAGATCTATGTCAGAAACAGCCCACATAATTCAATGTCCCACCTGCAAGCAGAGTGTGAAATGGACACCCAGCAACCCTAACCGGCCATTTTGCTCAGAGCGCTGTCGGCTGATTGATTTAGGTGCCTGGGCAGGCGAAGACCATAAAATTCCTGGTGATAGCGAACCTGAATTTGGCGAGGACAGTTAGCCCTATTGCGAGGGCTGAGCGAGAGCACCTACACGAGGGGTTCGGTTAGAACCTGCAAGGTGCACTTCACCTATATCCCTGTGCTTTTTTCAGTCGCCGATCGCCTGCCCAAAATAGCCTAGGAGATTTACCTAGGAGCGATACTCAGCGTTAATCCGCACGTATTCGTAGGAAAGATCAGTGGTCCAAATAGTTTCACTGGCGCGGCCACGCCCCAAATCGATGATAACGCTGAATTCATCTTGGGCCAGCACACCCGCTCCCGCCGCCTCAGTATACGTAGAAGACATTAGGCCGCCACTTGCCACTTCCACTTCGTTCAGCCAAAGCGCTACGTTTGCGACATCTAGATCTACAACCTCTGCACGGCCAATGGCCATGCAAAATCGACCCCAATTGGCGTCACCCGCAAAGAGCGCAGTCTTCACCAACGGCGATTCGGCTACGGTGTAGGCAACTTCCAAACACTCTTGCGCAGACGCGCCTCCCGTGACTTGAACCGTGACAAACTTAGTGGCGCCTTCGCCATCTCTGACAATGGCTTGAGCCAAAATTTGCGCGACCTCAGTTAGCCCTTGGCGCAATTGCTGATAAGCCAAATCGTCTTGAGACACTATTGCTGCAGCTTTGCTCTGCGCGGTAGCGCAGACCATAAAACAGTCGTTTGTTGAGGTGTCGCCGTCTACGGTAATTCGGTTAAAACTTTCATCGGCAATTTCTTTCACCATTACCGCTAACAGCGCTTGGGAAATGTTTGCGTCACACCCAACAAAGCCAAGCATAGTCGCCATGTTGGGTTTAATCATGCCAGAGCCTTTGGCTATACCGGTAATTGTTACCACCTCACCGCCAACTGACACCTGCTGACTACAAGCTTTGGCAACGGTGTCGGTTGTCATAATTGCGGCAGCAGCTTTTAGCCACGCGCCGGAGCCAAGGTCAACAACGGCGTTTGTTACCGCATTTTGCAGGGCTGGCACATTTAGTCTTTCGCCAATAACTCCGGTTGAGAAGGGTAAAACGGTGGCTAGATCCACACCGAGCTGCTCGGCCACATGACTGCAAACAGCGTCAGCATCTTGAAGTCCCAGCTCACCCGTAGCGGCGTTAGCATTACCACTGTTAATCACCCATGCACGACAATGTACTTGTCGTGCTTTTGCCAGTTGAACTGGAGGTGCAATAAAGGAAGATTGGGTATATACGCCAGCGGTGCTACTGCCTGGCGCAAAGGAAAAAACAGCGACATCGTCACGATCCGCAGATTTGATTCCGGTTCTCGCGGTACCCATTTGTATGCCAGGGACCTCAAGCAACTTTCCGGGCGCCGACAAATTAACCGCCATCTATCTCTCCAAACCACACTGACTAAAAGCACTCGCTAGGGGGGCGTTCCAAACAAAGGCATTTGGAGCGTTACTATTGTCGTTATACGGTGCCGTGACATTGTTTAAATTTACGTCCAGACCCGCACGGGCAGGGCTCATTTCGTCCCACCTTGGGTTGGTTGCGCACAAAGGTTTCACCTTTTGGATCTGCTTGATTAGGTGATTGAGCGGGCGTCTCTTCGCCGCCCATACCTTGGGCCTTGCTATGCTCAAAATTCATCCGCTTCGCAGCTTCTGCGCGCCGCAGCCTTTCCTGAGCTTCAACCTCTTCTGGGCTCTCAATCTGCATGCGCGAAAGCATGCGCACCAGCTCATACTTAATGTCGAACAAAAGGTTTTGGAAGAGCTCAAACGACTCTCGCTTGAACTCCTGCTTCGGTTGCTTTTGCGCATAAGCACGCAAGTGAATGCCTTGCCGCAAGTGGTCCATGGAGGCCAAGTGCTCTTTCCATTTTTGGTCGAGAATTTGTAACATCACTTGCTTCTCTACCAAACGCATATTGATATCAGCTGCCGCCCACGCGCCTTCTTTCTGTGCGTACTCGGCCTCCAACTGAGCCAATATGCGCGCGCAAAGTTTTTCTTCATCTAGGGCGTCATCTTCATCTAACCATTTTTCAAGGGGTTGGGTGCTGGTGAATTCCGCAGCTAACGCAGCTTCTAATCCGCTCACATCCCACTGCTCAATCAAGCTTTCAGGCGGGATATATTGACTAATAAAGTCATATACAACCTCTTCGCGCAGGCCTTCAATAGTCGCACTGATGTCTTGTGCTTCCATCAACTCACGACGCTGCTGATAAATCACCTGACGTTGATCATTAGATACGTCATCGTATTCGAGCAAATTTTTACGGCTGTCGAAATTGTGCCCTTCTACTTTGCGCTGAGCGTTTTCAATAGAGCGATTGATCATCTTGTGTTCAATGGCCTCGCCCTCTTCAGAGCTGAGCCGTAACATCATATTGCGCACGCCTTCGGTAACAAAAATACGCATTAGGTTGTCATCTAACGACAAATAGAAGCGAGTAGAGCCCGGGTCACCTTGACGTCCAGAGCGACCTCTTAACTGATTGTCTATTCGCCGTGATTCATGCCGCTCGGTACCAATAATATGCAGACCACCCGATTCAAGTACCGCGTCATGCCTAACCTGCCAAGCAGCCTGAACCTGATTCTTTTCTTCCTCACTTGGATTGTCTAACTTGCTAAGTTCGCTCTCTAAGCTACCGCCCAGAACAATGTCCGTACCGCGGCCAGCCATATTTGTTGCAATGGTGATCGATCCCGCACGACCTGCGTCGGCAATAATATCTGCCTCGCGCTCGTGCTGTTTGGCGTTCAGTACGTTGTGCTCAATCTTTCGACGGTTGAGTTCGGTAGACAGCAGTTCTGAACTTTCGATAGATGCTGTACCCACTAAAACCGGCTGGCCCTTTTCAATGCACTGCTCTATGTCCTCAACAATGGCATCATATTTTTCTGCCAATGAGAGATACATTAGGTCATTTCTGTCCTGCCGAACCATAGGCCGGTGCGTAGGCACCACTACCACGTCTAAGCCATATATTTGCTTGAATTCAAATGCTTCGGTATCAGCGGTACCGGTCATACCCGACAATTTGTTGTACAGGCGGAAGTAATTTTGAAAGGTAGTAGACGCCAGAGTCTGACTTTCGTTTTGAATCGGCAGGCCTTCCTTAGCTTCAATAGCCTGGTGGATACCGTCTGACCAACGTCGCCCGGGCATGGCTCTGCCCGTATGCTCATCTACTATCACCACCTCAGAATTGGTGATCATGTAATCCACGTCACGTTTAAATAAAGAATGCGCCTTGAGTGCGGCTAAAACGTGATGCAACAAATTAAGATTGCTGGAGGAGTAAAGACTGTCACCCTCAGATAACAGCTCTAACTGAATGAGCGCATCTTCAACCTTTTGATGGCCTAGTTCAGTAAGTTCTATCTGCCTGTTTTTTTCATCAACGGTGAAATCAGCCGTGGGTTCTGGCACTTCGTCGCCAAATACTCTGGGCGTATCGTCAAAAGGCTGCTCGATTAGTGTAGGCGCAACTTTATTCAGCACCTGATAAAGCCGTGTGCTCTCTTCCGCAGCCCCGGAAATTATCAACGGTGTTCGTGCTTCATCAATAAGAATTGAGTCCACTTCGTCAATTACCGCAAAGTTAAGCTCGCGCTGAATTCTGTCCTCAACAGTAAAGGCCATATTGGTGCGCAGATAATCGAAACCGAACTCATTGTTGGTGCCGTAAGTAATATCGGATCTGTAGGCGAGCAATTTCTCAGGGGTAGGCTGATTGGACTGAATAATGCCAACGCTCAGACCCAACGCTTCGTAGATCGGCGCCATCCATTCGGCATCACGTTTTGCCAAATAGTCGTTAACAGTTACAACGTGGACGCCTTTACCCGAAAGCGCGTTTAAGTAGCAGGGCAAGGTCGCCATCAGGGTCTTACCTTCACCCGTGCGCATTTCCGCAATACGCCCTTCGTGCAACGTAATACCACCAATCAACTGCACGTCGAAATGGCGCATGCCCTTGGTTCGCTTTGCCGCTTCGCGCACTGCCGCGAAAGCCTCGGGCAGCAACTGATCTAGTGATTCACCGGCATCATTCCTAGCACGCAGATCTGCGGTGAATTGGATCAAGTCTGTATTGGAGTCGAAATTCGCTTCTTGGTTGTTCACCGTATCCACGATTTTTTGCATACGTGCAAGTTCGCGTGAATTCTTCGTTCCAAAAAGTCTCGTTAGAAAGTTAGCCATGGTCTAAATATACATGTGCAGAAAATGAGGAGGAGCATTGTAGCGGTTGAATGACGATTTCTATACCGGCAAATTCACCCTTAGACTCTTTAATTGGGGCAAATTGCAGAACTACAATTCAATAGCGAAATTTATCCGCGATTAACAAATTTCGCCGGGTTGATGGCTTTACCTTTGCGTAAAACTTCGAAGTGCACGTGTGGTCCAGTTGACCTGCCGCTACTACCCATGCGGCCAATAACGTCCCCTCTTTTTACAGTCTGGCCAGGAGTGACTAATAACGAGTCATGATGCCCGTAGCGAGTACTCACATCGTTGCCATGATTGACTTCAACCATCATGCCGTACCCATCGCGTCTACCTGCATAGGTGACCACACCGTTTGCTACGGCAATAACATCGGAGCCATGACGCCCAGCGAAGTCCATGCCAGCATGCCAAGCTTGCTTACCATTAATTGGATCCACACGCTTGCCGAATGGAGAGGACATCCACCCTTGGGTGATAGGTCTACCTGTGGGCTGGGCGGCTGCGTCGCTGTAATAACCAAGCAATACGTCATCTAAAATGCCTAGTTCTTTTTCGCGGCGCTCTAAACGAGTTGATAAGGAAGAAAGGTCGCTCTGCAGATCTGCCCAGGGCATAACTTTTTGGCTGGGGTCTATTGGACCGCCTTGAGCGAGAGGTTGGTCAAAACTGAATTCGTCTTGAGGCAGGCCAGTAGACTCGTGCATATAAGATGCCAGCGCCTCCATGCGCCAAAGCCTACCCTGCATTTCCGCAAGTTGACGACCAACGGCTTGGCTTTGCGCTTCGGATTTGCCTTGCAGTTCTGCGACCAAGCCCTTCTGCTCGGCTAATTGGCTGCGCCAGCTGCTTATGACATCTGAATCTACAAAGTCGCGCTTCACCATTGATGCGCCAGCAAAGAAAATTCCAGTACAAAAAACCACAAAAAATAGGCCCGCAGCCTTTGCACCCCAGGGGCTAATGGATAAATTTTTTGGATCACCTAATTTGTCGATCAGAACGATTTTCATGCAGGACTAAATTTCACTATCAAAAACATATAAGAACATAACAAAAAGTCGGCCAGCAATACATTACCTTTAGCATTGAAAATCAACTAACGCTTAACTAGCCAACGGCAATCTAGTGTTTTAGCACTAGCCGCGGCGACTGAAAAAACGGCTGCCCGGAGCGGAATATCTGTGCAAGGTATCCACGCGGCGCAAAGCGAGACACATATTGGCGTTTTTCCTTCCAAATTCAAACAGAATTTCTGCCGCTAATCATCGTTTTTCAACCACTTAGAAGAAAATCGGCCTAAAACATCCAAGCTCCGCTTTGATTAGCCTGTCCCTGTTCAAAACCAAACCAGAACACAACCTCTTACAACTAACCATTAGGCTAGCAAAATGCTTCGATTTGCTCTGTTCATGTTACTCACCTTACACAGCGTAGCTTCAGTCGGCGCAACAGCCGAGCCACCCGCAGAAATGGCTAAATGGAAAGACTGGATATTAGCAGGCTTCTCGGAACACACCTGCCCGTACTTTGGTCAAACAGCGGACTCTAAAAAATGCGCGTGGCCTGGCACTCTAAAACTCAAGATTGACGGCAAAGGCGCGGAATTCACCCAAACTTGGACGGTCTTTGATGACAGCTGGCTAAGTTTAGTGGGCAACGAACAACTATGGCCCGAAGGAGTCAATGTTTATCTGAACAAAAAACTACAACACCCACCGGCTGTGCTTTCACACAACGGCCGCCCGAGAGTACGCCTAGAGTCTGGTCAATATGAAGTGACTGGCCGCTTGCGTTGGCTCAAGCAACCGCAATCACTGCCTATTCCAAATGACAGCGCCATTATTCAGCTAGACATTAACGGCAAACGAGTTGCGCTACCAGATTTTGACGAATCTGGACGTCTGTGGCTGCAACGTACGGAAAACCCAAGCGCACAGGGCACGGATAAAGGCGACGATGTGAAAGTGGAGGTATTTCGTCGCATAACCGACGCGGTACCACTGCGCAGCAAGAGCATTTTAAAAATTGCCGTTTCGGGCAAGCCTCGAGAAATATTGCTAGGTAGGTTCCTTCCACAGGACAGTGAAATTTTGTCTCTAGTTTCGCCCCTGCCCGCCCGCATAGAGGAAAACGGTGATCTATTGATACAGGCCCGCTCCGGTACATGGGAGCTTGAACTCAATGCGCGCTACAAGAACAACCCAACCTCTCTGCGCATGAACCGGTCTACTGAAAATTGGCCCGAGCAGGAAACTTGGACTTTTAAATCTGCTAACGCATTGAGGGGGGTCAAAATTGGCGGAGTGCAAACACTCGACCCCAGCCAAATTGACCTGCCTAGACCATGGCACGAATTGCCCACCTACCTTGTCACTAACGACAGCAACTTTCGTATAGAAGAACAATACCGGGGTGACACGTCCAATAGCTCTAATCACATTAGTCTACAGCGCAATATATTTCTCGACTTCGACGGCGCTGGCGCCACCATAAGCGACCATCTCAGCGGCACAATGGACAGAACACCGCGACTTTCAGCACAACCCACATTAGATCTTGGCAGAGCATCACTGCGCGGCGAACCCCAGCTCATTACCCAACTTGAAGGTGAAAGCGGCAAGGGTGTCGAAATTCGCGACACCAATCTCAATCTCGACACCGTCAGCCGCTTGGAGAATATTCAACAACTCACAGCCACGGGCTGGCAGCATAATATCGCCAATCTTTCGGCAGACCTTGAATTGCCGCCGGGGTGGAGACTTTGGCACGTGTCGGGGCCAGACGAGGTTACGACCTCTTGGTTAAGTCGGTGGACTCTTTGGGACATTTTTTTGTGCCTGCTGATTTCAGGCGCAATTTTTAAACTCATGGGCGTGCGCTGGGCAATTCTGTCCTTAGCAGCTTTTGCACTGAACTACCATGAAAGCAATATGCCCCTCATAAGTTGGCTAATTCTAATTTTCGCCCTACCACTTTTACGCGTATTACCTACAGGCAGGGTGCGCTCGGCTATAAATGTCGCGGCTTATCTCACTCTGTTTGTCCTAGCACTCGGCACCCTGGTGTTCGCGGTGCAACAAATCCGCACAAGCCTTTACCCACAGCTGGAACATCGCAATACCACGGCAACGTTAGGCTTCAAAGATACGCAGCGACTCATCGGCAGAGATAGACAAGAAAACACAAGTGAGGTCGATACGTCGAACGAACTGGATGGCGCTAACTCTATGCATGCCCCCCTTGAGGCGGAGATCGTCTCTCGCTCTATAACCCAAAAAAGTCGCTCTAAACCCCCTCTACGAAAGCGTTATGAGCCTGACTCCTACACACAAACCGGACCGGGCCAAGCGATCTGGCGATGGAATACTGTCAATTTGAACTGGTCGGGCCCTGTAACTAAAGACGCGCCGTTGACGATCTACCTAACCGGCCCTTTAAGTACTAGTGTGCTACTCATGTTACAAACCCTCATGGTAGTTTTGCTTGGCATAGGGTTCGCCTTGGCGCTGATAAAAACCTCAAAACCAAACTTGGGGTCGGGCAACGACAAGTGGAGAAACGCCACCACTAACAGTGTCAATGTATTGCTAATCAGTTTTATGGCTTACGCAGCATTTCCTGCAGATGCCGCAGCTAACACAGGGTTCCCGCCAGAATACCTGATGAACACTTGGCAGCAACGTTTGCTGGAGGACCCAGAATGCCTGCCTAGCTGTGTGTCCATCGACAGCACAAGGGTGCACGTTGAAGACGACCGATTGACAATCACCATGCTTGTCAGCAGCGGTATTCATATCGGTCTACCCATTAATCAAGATGAATCTTGGCAGCTTCAGAGCGTGTTAGTAGACAACAAAGATAGCCAGCAATTTTCTTTAGTGGATAAGAAAATTTGGCTCAACATTCCTAAAGGCAAAAGCGAGGTACAAATGCAGGCGTTGATCGTCGGCGACACCGTGAATGTGTCTTTTCTGCTGAACCCCCATAACGTTGCTCTAAACGCTGCTGGCTGGGATGCCTTCGGACTGCAAAATTACACCCTACCCAACAGGACCCTTGAGCTACAAAAACGAGAAAAGACTGAGCAAAGTGAATTACTAGTAGCGGCGCCTGTAGCGCCTTTTGTTACTGTTAGAAGAAATCTGGAAATAGACCTCGATTGGCAGCTTACCACTCATGTATGCCGAGTGGCTCCAGAACAAGGTGGATTTACCGTCAAAATTCCACTGATTAAAAACGAAATCGTTATCTCAGAGGATATCGAGGTTATAGAAGAGGGTGACGAGCGTTACCTCGTTATAGGGTTCAAGCCTGGACAGACAGCATTCACATGGAACTCAATATTTGAACCGACAGAAACTATTAGCTTGATAGCGGCAACACATCCATGGCTCACGGAAACATGGCACTTTTCAAACACACCCCGCTGGCACGCAAAGTTCAGTGGCTTAACACCTGTTAAAGAAGCGCCCCTTAGGTTCGCCAAAACCACTTGGCATCCATGGCCAGAGGAGCAAGTGTCCATTAGCCTAACCAAGCCGAATGCTACCAAAGGGCCCTCCACAACCATTGAGGCTGTGGAGGTGATCCACAGTCCTGGCGAGCGATCATCTGATGTCACCCTTAAGCTCCAGCTACTATCGAGTGTAGGTGGCGATTTTGTTGTGCCTGCACCACCGGACGCAACACTAAAACATATACGAATAGATGGTCGAGCAGTCACGGTTAAAGACGAGAACAAAAAAATTGTTTTGCCACTCCGCCCTGGGTTGCAGAGCGCTGAAATCAATTGGATCGTCGATGGCGGCGCAACATTTAGAACATCTACTTTGGGCCTTGAACTTCCGCTCAAGCCTAACAACATTAGCTTGTCGCTAAACCTTCCTCAGTCTCGCTGGCCGCTATATGTGGGCGGCCCGAACCTCGGCCCAGCAATGCTTTTATGGGGTGTACTCATTGTGATTCTTGGCTTAGCGATTGGCCTTGGCTATGTTGTAAAACGACAGAATCTGAGCATTCCAGTGAATACCACTCAGTGGGTGTTGCTGGCCCTAGGCATGAGCTCCATTAGTATTCTGAGTATTGTGCCGGTGGTTTTATGGTTTTTTGCCATGGAGGCGAGATCTAGACTCAAAACGATCGGAAAACGTAGCTTCAATCTATTACAGGTGGGATTAGCCGTCTTAACAGTGGTAGCAATATACAGCCTATTTTTAACCATACCCGCAAGCCTTTTGTCAGCCCCGGACATGCAAGTAGTCGGCAACGGTTCTAGTAACTATTACTATCACTGGTTCCAAGATCGCACTGTCGACAGCCTGCCACAAGGTTACGTGATCAGCGTATCAATATGGGTATACCGGCTGAGCATGCTGCTGTGGTCACTTTGGCTAGTATTCGCACTGTTTAAGTGGGCGGCTTGGAGTTGGCAGTGTTTTAGCCAAGACAAAATTTGGCAGGCAGATGAGCCAAAAACAGAATAGCTGCTTGCAAAGTTCAACCGGTGAATAATCGCAATGATCCGAATGGAATCTAGGAGTAGAGTGTTCACCACTAAGATGACACTAGAGCAGCGGAGCTTGTACAGTGTATTGCAGCCCTTATGCAGTGAAGGGGCCCTCGCACCACAATTTAGGTGCGCTCAAAGGAAAGTAGCTTTGCCAACGCAAAAAATCGAAAACATTCTCAGCGAAGATCGAACCAGGTATTCGCCGTTACAGAAGCTTTTGCACCTGTCTGCCAATCAAAAAGCGTGGACTGCAGAATTTCGCGCCGTATTAGACGAGCCGCTAAAATATAATGTGGAGGTGACAAAGATTCAGGGGCCTGTCGCCCACATACTTTGCAGAAGTGCATCAGCGGCAACGAGAATGCGCTTTAAGGCGCCAGAAATTTTACCCCTACTCAATCAATTGGCCAGTTTCAGCCAAGTTTCATCGTTCAACCTGAGGGTGGCGGACGATGGCGGAGGTAGCAAACAGGATTAGGAGTGGCTCTACGCCAAGTCTACTTCCCCCTAATCTAGTACCGGCGCTGCTCTTCTATAGGCCAAAGGCACCTCTTCATCGCAGGCAAAGGTGACTATTTCATATGCATCAGGGGTGGCGAGCAATTTACGCAACAGCGCATTGTTCGGACCGTGGCCTGACTTATGACCATGAAAGCTGCCTATCAAACTGCAACCCAAAAGATAAAGGTCGCCTATTGCGTCTAGGACTTTGTGTTTTACAAACTCATCTCTCACACGCAAACCATCTTCATTAAGAATTTTTGAATCATCAACAACGATGGCGTTATCTAAACTACCGCCTTTGGCTAAGTCCATATCTTGGAGTTTTTCAATATCCGCCAAAAATCCAAATGTTCTTGCTCGACATACTTCCTTTAAAAAACTCATTGAAGAAAAATCAACGGTTGCGGTATGTTCATGGGCAGCAAAAACCGGGTGGTCATACTCCAACGTGTAGCTCAACTTAAACCCTTCATAGGGGCGCAACTCCACAGAGAAATCGCTTTCTTCGTGTTTTATTGTTTTCAAAACGCGCAAAAACTTTTTTGGCGCTTGTTGTTCTAATATGCCAGCGGATTGAATGAGAAAGACAAATGGCGCAGCGCTGCCATCCATAATCGGCAATTCTGCGGCGTTAACTTCTACAACAGCATTGTCTATACCAAGGCCTGAGAAAGCGGACATTAAATGTTCAATAGTAGAAATTTCATCCTGACCGTTGGTCAGCGAGGTGGCCATATGCGTACTGCCCACATTCAGCGCATGAGCATGAACACTCATTTCTTCATTGAGATCGGTGCGACGAAAGACTATGCCGCTGTCGACAGGGCCGGGGCCAAGAATCAAATTCACTTGCTTGCCGGTGTGCAGGGCTAAACCGGTGGCACGGACAGAATTCTTCAGGGTTTGTTGGTGAATAGAACCGTTCATAAGCAACACTCAATATTCAGCCTATTGTTTTATAGCAACTGCAGTAAACCAATAGCGCGATAAGACCAGATAGATCATGGGACAACGCAAACAATTGCACATCAACTAGAACAAAAGGGGGAGGTCTCCTCCCCCTCATACGCGTCTAGCAGGATGCGTTAATTATTTAGCTTTAGTCTGCCTGACGCCTTAAAAAGGCTGGCACATCCAAATAATCAAGATCTTTACCTTGAAGATCTATCGCATTCACATCCTTCGCTTCCAAAGGCTGATTGCGCTGATAAGTTGGCTTATCCAACTCGTTCATATTGAGCGGCGCAGAAAGCACATCTCTAGCAATCCCATTACCGTTGTCTACCACCACATGCGGGCCAGCAGCGCCGCCCAATCCAGTGGCCACTACAGTCACCAGAATGTCGTCGCCGAGAGACTCGTCGATGACCATGCCGATCACTACGGTAGCGTTAGGAGAAGCGAACTCTTCTATCGAGTTACCTACTTCGCTGAACTCGCCAATGCTGAGGCTGGAACCACCCGATACATTAACCAATATGCCGCGCGCGCCATTAAGGTCAACATCTTCTAGTAAGGGTGAGCGTATCGCCGCCTCGGCAGCAGAACGTGCTCGTCCTGGACCAGACGCCATGCCTGTGCCCATCATTGCTGTGCCCATTTCAGACATAACAGTGCGCACGTCAGCAAAGTCAACGTTAATCAAACCAGGTCGGATAATTAAATCGGCAATACCTTTCACAGCGCCCAGTAGTACATCATTGGCGCTACCAAATGCATCCAAAAACGGAGTATCCGCGCCAAGCACGTCTAACAACTTTTCATTAGGAATGGTAATCAACGAATCCACGTGCTGAGAAAGCTCTTCAATACCTTTCTCTGCTTTTGCATCACGGCGCTCAAAACCAAAGGGTTTTGTCACGACAGCAACGGTCAAGATACCCAACTCACGAGCAACTTCTGCAACAACGGGTGCCGCACCTGTGCCTGTACCACCGCCCATACCAGCGGTAATAAAAACCATATCCGAGCCCATCAACAGCTCAGCTATACGGTCGCGATCCTCTAGGGCTGCGTCCCTGCCTATTTGCGGGTTGGCGCCAGCGCCAAGTCCTTTGGTAATACCACTACCAATTTGCAAAGTGGTCGGCGCAGTTAATCCTGCCAATGCCTGAGCATCTGTATTGGCGCATATAAAATCAACGCCACCTACCTCTTGGGTCAACATGTGCTGCACAGCGTTACCGCCGCCGCCGCCGACCCCTACAACTTTTATCACTGCACTCTGAGGTGCACTATCTACTAATTCAAACATCGCCTTCTCCTGCTAGAAGTTTTCAGTGAAGAAACTTTTAACTCTGGCAAACATACTGCTCTTACGGCTGCTTCGTTTGCTCGGTCGTTCCTTCTCTTGGTCTAACCCGTACTGCAACAGCCCAACACTGGTTGCAAAAACGGGGTTCCTTACGATGTCCTTCAAACCCGCCACATTACGTGGCGCCCCCAAACTGACTGGCATGTGAAATATTTCTTCAGCAAGCTCAATCAAACCTTCCATCTTGGCACCGCCTCCCGTGAGGACGATGCCTGATGCAATCAAATCTTCGAAGCCGCTACGTCGCAGCTCCGCTTGGACGAGTCGGAAAAGCTCGTCATATCTAGGTTCCACTACCTCGGCAAGGGTCTGCCGAGATAATTCGCGCTCTGGTTTTTCGCCTACTCCTGGCACCTTAATCACTTCATCAGCTTTTGCAAGCTGAGTCAGAGCGCAAGCATAGCGAATCTTAATGTCCTCTGCATTCTGCGTCGGCGTTCTGAGAGCCATGGCGATATCATTAGTAACCTGATCGCCGGCAATTGGTATGACAGCAGTATGCCGTATTGCGCCGTTAGTAAATATAGCTATATCGGTTGTACCGCCACCAATATCGACAATACATACCCCAAGGTCGCGCTCATCATCAGAAAGTACCGAATAACTGGAGGCTAATTGCTCCAATATCACGCCATTTACGGCCAAACCACAACGCTCAATACACTTTTCAATGTTCTGGGCCGCATTCACCGCACAAGTCACCATATGCACTTTGGCTTCTAAACGCACACCAGACATACCCAAAGGCTCTTTAACGCCCTCTTGTGTATCAATGATAAATTCCTGGGGCAGCACGTGCAAAATCTTTTGGTCGGCTGGTATCGCCATGGCCTTTGCCGCGTCTATAACCCGCTCTATGTCTTGAGCAAATACTTCGCGGTCGCGGATCGCAACAATGCCGTGAGAATTCAAACTGCGGATATGGCTGCCTGCTATGCCGGCATAAACCGCGTCAACCGAACACCCGGCCATAAGCTGAGCCTCTTCGATAGCACGCTGGATAGATTGCACAGTGGAGTCAATATTGACCACAACACCCTTTTTCAATCCTCGAGATTGGTGCGTGCCAATACCGATAATTTCAAGTTCTTCGCGTTCATTGACATTCGCAATGATCGCAGCGACCTTATTTGTGCCTATATCTAGTGCAACAATTTTGTTCATTTGTAATTCAGTCGCCATAGCTAAATTCCAGATAAAGAGCTTTGATTTATATTCAGGGCAAATTCGTTAACGCTTGAGCGTGTGGAACCTGCCACTGGGTCGTTTTGTTCTTGTATAAATTTTACAGCAATGCCGCTCGGATAGCGTGCATCTACGTAATCTATTATTGCAGCCTTTTCGCGCAAAACGTTGTCATAAGCGCGAAGAAACCTATTCATGCGCGCATTAATTTCGCGGCTACCCAAATGTAGGGCCAAACCGTTAGCAAACTCAACAATCCACTCGCCTTCGGCAGATTCAGATAAATCCATAATACGAAGAGCCTGCCTTGAAGCAAATTGCTGTAACAGCCGATAAACTTCCATACTCTGTTGTGGATTACTTACCGATGAACGCAGGGTAGGCAAATTCGGATATTGATCCGGCAGCTGCAACAGGCTGCCATCTGCAGCGATGTAGGCATCCATGCCCCATTTTGCTACCGGACTTTCCTTGCGGATATTAACGATCAACTTATTTGGCCACTTGCGGCGAATGTCTACGCCCCGAGCCCAGCCCATAGATTCCAACGTGCGCTCAAAATCAGCGAGGTCGGTACTCAAAATACCCTCAACACCTACATCACTGAGCGCGTCCTGAATTCGTTCACGCTCCGCCGGAGTCATATCACCTTCAACAACGAAGGTATCAATGGGTTTATCTAATATGGCCCAAAGCTGCCAACTGACAACAAGTACCAGCAGCGTGCCAATGGTTTTGAGGACTTTTCTAAGCATGAGCATCCCGTAAACCGTTAGATATCACGTTGACGTTACCCGCACCCTGAACCAAAAGTACTTCGCCGTGTTTTACTAATGAAGGCAGCAGCGCCAAAGCTTCATCAGGGTCTTGTGCATAAACTGGGCTGACTTGGCCACGTTGCCGTATGGCTTGGGCCAGCGCTTTGCTGTCAGCGCCGGGAATAGGCGCCTCGCCGGCGGAATATACTTCGAGCAATATCAGCGTATCGACTTCCGATAGCACGCGCACAAAATCATCAAATAGATCTCTGGTACGCGAGTATCTGTGAGGCTGATAAACCATGGTTATTTTTTCTTCAGGCCAAACACGTCGCGCGGTCTTAATAACGGCCTCAACCTCGGTTGGGTGGTGGCCATAGTCATCCACCAGCGTGACCTGTGCGCCACCTAGAGTAATGTCGCCGCTGACCTGGAAGCGCCGATCCACCCCAGCGAAACCGTCTAGGCCTGCCAAAATGGCGTCGTCGTTAATCCCCTCTTCGGATGCAACAGCAATTGCAGCTAACGCATTCATTACATTATGCTGCCCTGGAATAGATAGACGCACATCTAGGTTTTTACCCCAGCCTGGTCGCTCTACGGAAAATGTCCAATGCTGTCCATTGGCTTGAATATTGGTCGCACGAAATTGCGCGTCTTCTGCGCAGCCGTAGGTCAATACAGGTCTCGACAATGATGCAATTAGGTTCCTTGCTTCCGCATCATCAATGCACAAAACAACACTGCCGTAAAACGGCAGGCGGTGCGCAAATTCAACAAAAGACGATTTCAACTTTTCAAAGTCATGGTCATAGGTTGCCATGTGATCTTGGTCAATATTAGTGATCACTGCGGTCATGGGTTGCAGGCGCAAGAATGAGGCGTCACTTTCGTCGGCCTCAGCAATCAGATAACGCCCCAGACCTAACTCGGCGTTCGTACCCGCACTGTTTAGTAACCCCCCAATGACAAACGTTGGCGACAAATCTGCGCAACGAAAAATCTCTGTAATCAAACTAGTTGTTGTCGTTTTGCCGTGCGTTCCCGCTACAGCGATACCGTGCCGGTAACGCATCAGTTCGCCGAGCATTTCTGCTCGAGGCACTATAGGCACTCGCGAGTCTTGAGCCGCAACTACTTCTGGATTGGTTGTGTCTATAGCGGAAGACACTACCACCACATCTGCACCCTCTACCCACTGAGCGCTGTGTCCAATATGAATTGTTGCGCCTTTTTGCTGTAACCGATTGGTAGTAACAGATCCACGAATATCAGACCCCGTAACTTGGTAACCCTGATTAATTAAAACCTCTGCGATACCGCACATGCCTGCGCCACCGATACCGACAAAATGAATGCAGCGAATACGACCCATTTCTGGCACTTTATAATCGTTGGATTCAGACACGGGCCTTACCCTCCAACAACGAACTGCGAAAAACCAGACCAAATAGAGCGCATGAAACCATTAAGCTGCTGCCGCCATAACTTATAAAGGGAAGGGTGAGGCCTTTAGTGGGCAAAACACCTGTATTGACGCCCAAATTAATGAGCAATTGAAAAGCGAAAATCAGGCCGACGAAATAACACGCGTAACCGGCAAACAAATGACCGCTGTCAACACAGCGTCGCGCTACAGCAAAAATTTTCAAAACCAAAAAGCTAAACACGGCTACTAAAACTATCGCACCTAGTCCACCCAGCTCTTCGGCAATGACTGCGAAAATGAAGTCGTTATGAGCTTCAGGCAAATAATAAAGTTTTTGTATACCTTCACCTAACCCTAAGCCAAATAGTTCTCCGCGACCAAAGGCAATTAACGCTTGAACCAACTGATAGCCGCTATCAAAGGGCATCGCCCACGGATCTGTAAACGAATTCAGCCTGCGCATTCGGTAGGGTTCCATCCAGATTAACAGCGCCAACAAAAGACTTGCGACAAGCAGCAACAACAAAACATAACGCAACTTGGTGCCGGCCAAGAAAAACAGTGAACACACCGCTGCCATAATCACTACCGCAGAGCCCAGATCAGGCTCCACTATAAGCAAGCCAGCCACAAATGTAGTCATCATTAAGGGGATTAAAAACTGCAACGGCGACTCAACCACGGAATCTGAATATCGCTGTATGTACCCAGCCAAATATAAGACCAGACCAAACTTTGCCACTTCAGATGCTTGGATTGTAAAACCCGCTATCGGCAACCAGCGCGAGGCGCCATTCACTTCACGGCCAATACCCGGTATCAACACAAGCACCGCAATGATTACAGCTACCACCCAGCCCAACATGTAAAAACGCGACCAAATAGAAATTGGCACCAATGCAGTGGCTAGAAATAGAGCCAACGCGAGCACCAGAAAGATAAGGTGTTTGGATAGATAGTTGCCATTGAGGGCTACTGCCGCTGAAGCCACCATGATGCTGCCAAAGACCAGCAGCACAAACCAAGGAATAAGTAATTCTATGGCATCACGGCCAACAGGCAGATTACGCATAGTTGTAAACATCAGGACTGCACCGCCGCAAAATCTGCACCGGTCAAACTCCGGACAGCGCTGGCAAAAACATCTCCACGCTGCTGAAAATTGTCAAACATATCTAAACTTGCGCACGCGGGGGACAAAAGCACTAAATCGCCAGGAGCCGCAGCGTTTGCAGCGGCAGCAACCGCATCTTCCATGGTAACGGCAAGAACATGAGGAATACCGCACTGATCAGCTACCGCTGCGACAGTCGGGGCATCTTTTCCTAATGTAACTATTCGTTTAACCCGGCCTACTAGAGATTCAGCCAGAGGACTCAAATCTGCGCCCTTCGCATCACCGCCAGCGATCAAAACCACATTGCCCTTTGGTTCTAACCCATTTAGCGCGGCCACTGTTGATCCAACATTAGTCGCTTTCGAATCATTCACAAAGGCCACGCCAGCTCGTTCAGCTACCGCTTCAAATCTGTGGGCAAGGCCTTTGAATTCGCGCATATAGTTTGCCGCAGCAACTGGCTCTAACCAAGGTTCAACCAGCGCCATGGCAGCCATGCAATTAAGCATATTATGACGACCCTGTAAGGGCAGGCTGACAATAGAACAAACGGGCAGTTCACCCCGAAAAACCCATTCTTGTTGATTGTGGATTGCCAACCCCCAAGCACCTTGAGCAGTTGGCTGGTCAAACCCAAAACTCGCGACACCCGCTAAAACAGCACCTTGGGTACTTTCGTCCTCGCGGCTATATATCCAACTTTTTGCGTCAGTTAATATTTTTTGCTTGGCCGACACGTAGTTATCCAAAGAACCGTGGTGATCCAAATGATCTTCACTGACATTAAGAATTACCGAGCGTGCCAAAGGCAAATTTTTACTGTGCTCAAGTTGAAAGCTCGAAAGTTCCAAAACAAAAAGGTCCACCTCACCATCAAGCAGATCAAGCGCCGCCTCGCCAAGGTTACCGCCAATAGCGCAGCGAAAGTTTGCCCTACTGAGAATATGACCCACTAAAGATACAACGGTACTTTTACCATTGGTGCCGGTGACACCAATCACTGGCGCACTAACATTCGCAAAAAATAAATCTATATCGCTGATAATGGACAGCCCAGCAGATCTTGCTTGTTCTAGCAAACAGGTATTCAGAGGCAGGCCTGGGCTAACAATCACAGTCTCTGTCCGCGATAAAACTTGCTCTGGCCATGAGTCACAATGCCAATGAATTTCTAGGTCGGCGAATTCGGCATGAACGGCTCTTTCCGGGCGTGTATCTAACACCACTGGATTTTCCCCGCGCGCAAGCAAGTATCTGGCCACTGACTGGCCAGTTATACCAAAACCTAGTATTGCGTTACGCGCCGTCATGCCGATTACAACTACCTCAACTTCAAAGTGGAAAGGCCAATAATCACTAACACTAAAGTTATGATCCAAAACCGCACAATAATTTTTGGTTCAGGCCAACCCTTTAATTCGAAATGATGATGAATAGGCGCCATGCGGAAAATTCGCCGCCCGGTAAGACGGAAGGAAATTACCTGAATGATGACACTGGCAGTCTCCAACACAAATAGCCCGCCCATAATGAGCAACACTATTTCGTGGCGCACGATAATTGCGACCAAGCCAAGTGCCGCACCTAGAGCCAAAGCGCCCACATCGCCCATAAAAATTTGCGCCGGATAAGTATTGAACCAAAGGAACCCCAACCCTGCACCGATCAATGCCCCACAAAAAATCGCTAATTCCCCAGCGCCAGGGATATAGGGAATTTGTAGGTAATTTGAAAATTCTGTATTCCCCGCCAAATAGGCAATCAGACCTAGGGCAGCACCCACCATCACTGAGGGTAAAATTGCTAAGCCGTCTAAACCATCCGTTAGGTTAACCGCATTACTCATACCCACAATCATCAAGTAACTTAAAGCGACAAAACCGACCCCTAGAGGAATAGCGACACTTTTGAAGAACGGTACGTAAAGCATGGTTTGCGCTGGCAGTTCCGCCGACTGATACAGATAGACTGCAGCAGCCAAACCGAATACTGACTGCCAAAAATACTTTAGCCTGCTCGACAAGCCTGCACTGTTTTTCTTCGAAATCTTTAGATAGTCATCTACCCAACCGACAGCGCCAAATGTAATGGTCACACCTAATACTAACCAGATATAACGGTTTGTTAGGTCTCCCCAAAGCAGCGTGGTGATAATGATGATGACCAAGATCAATGCCCCACCCATCGTAGGAGTCCCCGCCTTACTAAAATGCGAAGCGGGGCCATCGTCTCTTACAACTTGTCCAATCTGCGCCTTACTGAGCCTTGCGATCATCCAAGGCCCAATCAGCAACGATGTTGCCAAGGCTGTCATCACGCTGACCATGGTACGAAGAGTCAAATACTGGAAGACTACGAACCCGCCAACATACGCAGAAAGATAATCGGTTAACCACAGCAGCATTAACGCATACTCCTTAATAAATCCTCAGCATACTCAACGTCGCTAAAGCGATTGTGCTGGCCTAGTATTTCTTGGGTGTTCTCGTGCCCTTTTCCCGCGATTAAAACCACGTCATCGGGTCCAGCTGATTCGATAGCCGCCTGAATGCACTTTGCCCTATCGACTTGCGTATACACTTGGCAGGACGCATCCTCTGGAACGCCCGCTAACATGTCTTGGATGATGCTCTCAGGATCTTCACTACGCGGATTATCAGATGTCAGCCACACTGTGTTGCTACCCGCACAGGCAAGCTTCGCCATCTCAGGCCGCTTGCCCCGATCTCGATCACCACCACAACCCACCACGCAGATAACATTGCCACGACATTGGGGTCTTATGGCAGCCAGCACTTTGTGCACTGCGTCAGGAGTATGCGCATAGTCGACCACAACTTTGGGGCTGTTTGAGCCGCCATTTAGCACCTGCATACGCCCAGGAACTACGCGCATGTTTTGCAGTGCATTGCAGACATCGGGTAATTTGTGCCCCATACCCATCATCACAGCCAACGAGGCGGCTATGTTGGCGACGGCAAAATCTGCCGCAACCGGTAACAGGCAACTTACCTTGCCCCAAGGGGTGGCAAACTTCACATCCATACCTTTGCTCACTGGAGAAGCACGCCAACTCACATCACCGCCTTTACCGTAACTAATCACCTCTTGAGCGCGATTGGTCACAGCCAAGCTCCGACCAAAGGCATCGTCACTATTTATAACGGCAAGCTTAAGAGGCCAATGAGTAAAGAGCCGTGCTTTGGCTTGACCGTAGTCATCCATGGTTTTGTGAAAATCTAAGTGGTCGCGAGTAAGGTTGGAAAATACTGCCACGTCCATCTGCACATCATCTATGCGGCCCTGAGCCAGCGCATGAGAGCTCACTTCTAACGCCAAGCGGGTAACATTGTTTTCGCGAAGACTAGCAATTCGTCGCTGCATCTCCACAGCGTTGGGGGTAGTTAACGCAGCTTCCGCCAATTGCGTCACACGCCCCCAGCCCAGAGTGCCACAATACCCACAAGGCACACCCAGCGAGTCGCTAAAATTGGCTACGTGGAAACCAATTGATGTCTTACCATTTGTGCCCGTGATGCCAATACACTCAACGTTAGCACTGGGCGACGCAAAGAATTTAACGGCAAGCGCGCTTTTACGAACGGCCAAATCTGCAACACCCAACATAGGAACGCCGCGCTCAATAGGTGGCGTTCCATCTTGATCGTATATCACTGCAGCAGCGCCAGCGGCTAAAGCTTGCTCAATGTGCTTTTCTCGCTGAGATGGATCCGCGGCACTTGCAATAAATATATCGTCAGTTAACACCATGGCAGAATTTTCACAAAGACCAAAACTACCGCGATCCTCCATAGCAGCGGAATCGTTAACCAAATCTTGTACAACAGTCTCTATAATGGCGGTCATCCTCGCTCCCCAAATCCAATGGGGGCGGCCGCTTCTGTCGGGGCGCGCGCTAAATCAACATCCACTTTGTCTGGGCCTACGCCAAGCAAGCGCAAGCTGCGCTCAGCTACTCTGGCAAATACTGGCGCTGCGACCTTACCGCCGCCAGAGCGACCGGCCTTGGCTTCGTTAATTACAATGATCATGACCACTTTTGGATCAGATACAGGAGCCACGCCAGCAAACCAAGCTATATGCCGCTCATCGTCGTAGCCATTAGCACCAATCATTCGCGCCGTACCGGTTTTACCTGCCACGCGATAACCAGACACGGCGGCATTAGCCGCGGTTCCTTCGCGAGCAGTCACAAGTTCCATCATTGTTAAAACGTCTTTCGTTGCTTGTGCTTCAAACACCCTTTCGCCAGTGTTCGGGACATCACTTTTGACAATACTGATAGGAAGCCGCATGCCATGGCTGGCTAGCGTCAGATAGGCTTGCGCGAGTTGAATTGGCGAAACACTTAGCCCATACCCGTAAGCCAGCGTTGCGCGGACAACCGGATACTTAAGCTGCGCACTAGACAATTTTCCATAGGCTTCGCCTGGCAACTCAACACCGACATAGTTCCCAAAACCCGCACGCGCTAACACATCAAATACGGCATCTTGTTCTAGATCCAACGCAAGTTTGGCAAATGCAACCTGACTCGATTTCTGTATAGACTGACCCAACGACAAACTTTTTCTATTTATCGGGTCCTCAATCAGTTTGTTACCCACCTTAAAATATCCAGGGGCAGTATCAATCATAGTTTCTGGCGTATAGCGGCCGCTTTCTAATGCCGCAAGGGCGGTAAACGGTTTAATGGTGGATCCTGGTTCATAGGCGTCCACTACTGCGCGATTACGCATTGTATTTTGCTGTTTGTCGCCACTATTGGGATTAAACGAGGGCTGATTGACCATTGCTAAGATTTCGCCAGTTTTCGCATCCAGCATGATTAGCGAGCCGCTTGCCGCTTGGTGACTATTCACGGCTGACTTCAATTCGCGATAAGCAATAAATTGTAGACGCAAATCTATCGTTAGATTCAGGTCTTCGCCATATCTAGGTGAGCTAAGGTAATCCAAATCACGGATTGAATTTTTCTTGCGATCTCTTAATACGGTTTTTGCCCCAGAGTGGCCACGCAAACTTGTTTCAAAATTAGATTCAAGCCCTTCAATACCCTTGCCGTCTACATCAGTAATGCCGACCACATGAGACGCAATCTCCCCGGCAGGGTAGTAACGCTGGTATTCTGGCTCTAAGGTAAGGTGGCTGATATCTAACTGTTTGAGGGCATTACTTTTAACCCAGCTCAGACGCCTTTTCAGGTAAAGAAATCCTTTGTCCTTATTGTCTTCAACTTTTTTGCGCACGGCTTCTTTGCTCAACCCCAACGCATCAGCGATTTGCTGTAATTCCAACTCCTTGAACTTGGCGAGCCGGGGGTTTGTAGTCACAGCAAAAACCGGTGTACTTACCGCTAAGGGTTCTCCGTTTCTGTCGTAAATCATCCCGCGCATGCCAGGGATAACCTCTTTATGTACGGAGCGCTCATCCCCTTCTTGTTGCAAGAACTCGCGCTCGGTAACGCCCAGATATAACACTCTCACGGACAAGCCAACACCCACCAACAAAAAGGCGCACAACACTAGATAGTGTCGCCAGGGCTTCAATTATTCACCTGAACAATATCTTCTGGGAAAAACATCTGCAGTTCGGTAGTCGCCACAACCTCAACGGTTTGCATACTCGCTAACGTACTGCGCTCCAATAAGAGCCTACTGTAGTTAGCCAACAGAACATTCTGATTTGTTTGCAACTCGTCCATAGAACGGTACAAAAAGCGCATTTCGTCTGCAGATTCAACTAACTGCAGGCCACTGTAAAAGATGCCAGCCAATAAAATAGCCACGCCGGCCACCCATTGCGCTGGGACGGATTTTTGCTGTTTAGGTACAGCCGTCGCTTTGACTGAGCTTTTCTTGGCAAGCGGTTTAGGCTTCAAGGTTTTGACCTCGCGCAGCGCCATCTAACAAATCCTCTCTATAACCCGTAGGGTTGCGCTACGCGCTCGCGGATTGGTCGCCAGCTCATCCGATTGCGCTTTAATACTTTTGCCAATAAGTCGCGCGCTAATGCCCTGATCGCTGTGCCGTACTGGCAATCGCCGCGGCATACTCGGCGGACGACTTAAACCTCTGAACACATGCTTAACTTGCCGGTCTTCCAACGAATGAAAGGAGATCACCGCTAACCGCCCGCCAATGGCTAAGGCTGCAAAAGCGTGCTCAAGGCCTGCGCGAAGCTCTTGGTCCTCTGCATTTATAAAAATGCGAATAGCTTGAAATGTTTTAGTCGCAGGGTGCTTGCCCATATTGTTGCGATTGCGCGGCACACAGGCTTCAACGATATCCGCCAGTTGCAAAGTGGTGCTTAACGGGCGGGCCGCGACAATATTTTTGGCGATGCGGCGAGAATTACGCTCCTCTCCGTGCACGAAGAGCACTTTGGCAATATCCTCTTCAACTGCAGTGTTTAGCCATTCCGCTGCGCTCAGACCTTGAGTGGGGTCCATGCGCATGTCTAGTGGCCCATCGGCATTAAAACTAAAACCGCGACTGGCATCGTCTATTTGAGGCGACGAAACACCAATATCTAACAGAATGCCTTGTGCCCCGCCCACTACACCGGCTTGCTCAAGCACGTCCGCCAACTGTGAAAAACGTGCGTGAAAAATACTGAAGCGAGAATCTGCTTGCGCTAACACTTGGGCTGCCGCAACCGCTTCTGGGTCACGATCTAAGCCAATCATTTTGGCATCTGGGGCTAACCTGGCAAGCATGGAACGGCAGTGACCACCACGGCCATATGTGCCATCCACATAAACACCGGAATCAGCCTGAATGAGCGAGTGCACAACCTCGCGCAATAGCACCGGAATGTGTTCTTCCGATGCAGCCTTGGCTGCACCGCCACCAAAATCTACCTCTTCAGATTTTATCTCTTGGGTGAACTCAACGGCTGAGTTAGATCCTGTCCATGGCGCTTGGCACGCCGCAACGAATGATGGCTGGGTAAACGCTCTCAAACTGATAAGCCTTCAAACATATCAGCATTTTCAACCAGCGCTGAGGCACCCTCTTCGAGCCAGACGCTCATACGCTGTTGCCAATTTTGTTCTGACCAAATTTCTATTTTGTTGCCTTGCCCAACAAGCACCAGCTTTTTCTCTAGCTGAGAGTAGTCACGCAACATGCTAGGAAAAAGCAGACGCCCATTGGCGTCTAAATCCAAATCCGTGGCATGGCCAATTAACAGCCTTTGCAACAGGCGCGCTTGGGGAGCGATATTCGAAAGGCCCTCCAATTTGCGCTGGACGATTTCCCATTCGGATAATGGGTACAAAAGCAGACAGGGTTCGCGCATGTCTATGGTGACAACAACTTTATTTTCGCTAAGCGCAGACAGCGCTTCACGAGTACGGGTTGGCAGCGCCATGCGGCCCTTCCCATCAAGTGTTGCACTGTTGATACCACGAAACATTTCTTTAGCCGCGGGAGGTGGTTCCAAAATGGCAAGGAAAGCAACTTCGCTGATGTCGCATCAGCGCTCTAGCAGAGGAAAAATCACGAAACGGAGAAAATATATTGCTACCGATCATCTACCACTGGTTTGTAGGGGCCTAAGAACTCCTCGCCCTCGCCCAAGTTATTTTGCCCATTCTGGGAACAATCCCCACTTTTCTCCACTTTTTACCAGATTGCGACACTATATAGGCGCTTAGCGAGAGTCAAGGAAATAAAATACAGATAAAGCTTATAACCTGCGGAAAAATAAGAAGTTTTTCCTTCAAAAAAGGAAAAATTTGGAAATATGCGTGAGAAAGCATGGATATGCCAGCACAAGCTCGAAACTACATTAAGTTGAGCTGATTTTGCTCAGTACGTTATTCAGCACTTTGCCCAGTACTTTCCTAAGTACTTTCCTAAGTACTTTGCTAAGTACTTTGCTCAGCAGCAAGGCACCGCAGACGCCTAACAGACTAGAATAAAATTGAGAGCCAGCCTATAAGCCGGGTTTTGTCTTGAACAGTCATTCATCTAGGGCTGTCGTCACCAACAGCCTCAAGCGGCCTACCCAGATCCAACGCGGGCCGCGTCGACGGATCTCTATTTGGCCTTGCTCCAGGTGGGGTTTACCTTGCCACGATGTGTTGCCACTCGCGCGGTGCGCTCTTACCGCACCCTTTCACCCTTACCAACTACAGCCTAAGCTGCGCGTTGGCGGTCTACTCTCTGCTGCACTTTCCGTAGGCTCACGCCCCCCAGGGGTTACCTGGCACCCTGCCCTATGGAGCCCGGACTTTCCTCCCGCAATTTACACAAGGCAAATTACCGGCGACTGCCCAGCTGACTCTCGGCGCCAGAGTAAGGATTCAGCCTCTGTGATACAAGGTTTTTATAGCTGTGCTGATTAGCGGCGACGAACATCTCATTTGTAGTGAGTGTTTACTTACGCCAAAAGTACTCTACACAGGGATTTTGAGCACTAAGGTAACTCAAAAAGTTGTCGTTAAGTGTCTTTTTCAGCGCCCTTTGAGTTCATTTGCAATGCAATTTGGTAGGCCTCTTTTTTGCGCACCCCACATATGCTTGCCGCAATTCGCGACGCTTGAGTTGGTGGCAATTCTTTCAACAGAGCCTCAAGCACATGCGCAATTTCAAAGCCCTCGGTAACCTGTTCACCCGCTTCCACAATACAAACAAACTCACCTTTTGGTTGCTCAGCTAACTCACCCAGCAATTGCTCCGCCGGGCCAACCATAAAAGTTTCAAATTGCTTGGTCATTTCTCGCCCAACCAACATGCGCTTGTTACTTAACCCCGCGATGTCTGTGAGCGTTCCCCTGATACGGTGAGGCGACTCTAAAAACACCAAGGCTTCAGGCATCAGCAACCATTGGCTAAGCGCCTGTTGACGGACTTTCGCTTTAGCCGACAAAAACCCCACAAAGCGAAATGGCTGACATGGAATGGGGCAAACACTCAGCGCCGCCGTGATGGAGCAAGCACCTGGGATAGGCACTACACGGATGTTTTCCTGCCAAGCCAGTTGCAATAACTGAAAGCCCGGATCGTTTATCAACGGTGTTCCGGCATCAGATACCAAGGCGACACTGTCGCCAGCATTTAACCGGCGAACCAAATTTTCGCTGATCCGATCTTCGTTGTGTTCGTGCAAGCTCAACAGCTCACAGCCTTTATGGCCAATATGCGTTAACAGCACGCGCGTACGTCTGGTATCCTCAGCGGCTATAATCTGCACTTGGTTAAGGACTTCTGCTCCTCGCGTAGTAAAGTCTCCTAGGTGTCCAATAGGTGTGGCGACCACATAGAGTATTCCTGACATGCCCAAACGCTCGATAATTCTTTGTTTGATCATTCTGACCATGAATGGCTGCCAAAGCACCCCACAATCAGCAGAAGTGGAAAATAAATTTCCACGAGATCGCGGGGCAGTCACTTCGCCTAGCTTGAGCATAGAACAGTATTCGAGCAGCCAATATAAAGCGGTCACCCTAGTTCTGAACAACGCCGCGGCCCAAATTAATGCTGCGCAAAGCTTAGCTGCGCTGAACCTGCTCAAAAGCCTAAATCCGGACACCCTACCCACTCCTCTTAGCGATCAATACCAGCGATTATCAGGAATGGCCTATGGCCAGCTTGGCGACCAAGCCCAGGCGCTTGTACTGATGAATTTGGTATCCAACCCCAACCGGCAAGACCTAGAAGTGATCATTGAGTTTTGCGATGGCTTAGAAGATTATTCATGCAGCGCCCGCAACCTAATTCGTCTGCAACAAGAGCACAGCGCGCGCGCTGAGGTCCCAGCAAACAAACAAGACCTTCAAGACGCAATATGGTCGGCCTTAATGTTGGCTAACTCACCGGACAAACAATTTAGTAGTCAACTGGAACGGGGCTGGTGGTCGCTGCGAGACAGCATATTTACCTCAGGATCAGTAGATCGCGCAAAGCTCGCGCTGGCGCAGTGGGCTAGTCTCAATCCTAATCATAGCGCTGCACAGCGACTGCCGAGCATGCTAAAAAATCTACAGCGTTATAGCGCGCCCAAAGTAGCGCTGTTGCTGCCACTAACCGGACGGCTAAGCAATGCTGGCGACGCAATTCGTGATGGCTTTCTGGGCGGCTACTTTGCGGACAGCAGACTGTACCCTCAACCTAATACGCAATCTGATGCGCCACCCAATACGCAATTCGAGACACTGAACAGATTCTTCCAGCCAGAAGACGATGTGCTGGAACGGGATTTTTTGCAGGTGCCGAGCTCCCTCGCAGGCGCACAAGCAGCTAGATCCAGATCGCTTACTTTATACGATTCAGCGAGCGCCCCGCTGAGCGACTTAGTTGCTAGGGCAAAAGCAGAGGGTGCCGATCTTATTATTGGCCCACTGCGGAAAGACAAAGCGCAGACCGTGGCTGAACTTGCCGCACGAGCCAATATGCCAGCGTTGCTACTAAACTATCTGGAGCAAGCGCCCGAGACTCAAGACAGCCCTTCAGCATTGACGCAAAGAAGCGAAATCTATCAGTTAGGCGCAGCAATTGAAAATGAAGCAGCGACCCTAGCGAACGCACTAATGAACAGTGAACATCAGCGCGTTCTTGTGGTTCATAGCGGCCAAACTTGGTCTCAACGCGCATTGGCGGAATTTCAAGCGCTTTGGCCATATCCAGTGAGCGTGGCGAAATTCGATCAGATCAAGGAAGTAACCGGCGCGGTTGGGGGTTCAATGGGTGTTGCCGACAGTGTTGCCCGAAAGAACGAACTGACGCAGTTGTTTGATCAAGAAATTCAATTTCTACCCAGAGCCAGACAAGACCTAGATGCTGTTGTAGCACTAACAAGCAACGTTGAGTCCCGCGCTTTAGTACCAGCATTGCGCTTCCACTTTGCGGATAACCTACCCGTATATGCGACCTCCCAAAGTATACGGGGCGGCGGCAACATAAAGGAACTCGCGGGATTTACCGTCACTGAATTACCAATTCTCACCAGTCCAAACCTCAATATGAGCAATTTGGTCAGCACCTACGGGCTAAAAGAGTCACCGTTAGTTGAACTGTATGCATTGGGCTATGACGCCTACCAACTGGCAACTTGGATACACCTGCTGAATCAACCCGGACAAACGCCTCTAAATGGTTCCTTTAGGCTTTCTATGGCCACCGGAGCGGTTCAACTCAACCCTAACGGGCGCTTTCAGCGAACCCTTGAATTGGTCAACATCGACCGGCGGGGACGCCTTAAGATAACGAACGAGCGTCTGTAATAGGCGCGTCACTCGGACGCTGGGCGGAGAAATTAGCCGCCTGGTATCTTTTTGCTCAAGGGTTGTCGTGTATAGACAAAAATTTTCATTCGCGTTGGGGTGAGATTGACCTCATTATGCTGGATAAAACCGAAAGCTGTTTCGGCGAGAACAGCCACAACACATTACATAGCTTGCGCACTGCACCTTTAACCGATGCCATCCTCGTCTTTGTGGAGGTTCGGTACAGAAGCAGTGAAATATATGGCAGCCCGGCGGCAACAGTAGATCGTCGTAAACAGACAAAGATACTCAATACAGCCCGCGCATTTTTAGCCAAACACCCTGAATATAATGATTTGCCGGTTAGGTTTGACGTGGTTGCGGTGACAAGGCGAAACTACAGTCCGAAAATTTTGTGGATAAGAGATGCATTCCAATGATTAAGAAAACACACATAGGCCTAATTGCGCTGCTTTCTCTGAGCCTAGTAGCCTGCACGAGCAATCCAGACAAGCAACGGTCTGCTGGCACCATCATTGACGACAACGTTTTAGAACTGGTCATAGCAAAAGAAATAAAGGCTGCAGATGAAGGCTATAAGGGCGCGCATATCGTAGTCACCGTTTATGACGGACTCGTCCTCCTCCTAGGACAAGTAGCCAGCGATGAACTTAAGACTCTCGCTACAGACACCACCGAAGCCTTGAGCAAGGTTGAAGTAGGCAGCGTGCATAACCACATGACAGTTGAAGGACCCATTTCTTTCTTGGCCAGAACTAATGATGGATATTTGAGTAGCAAGGTGAAGGCTCGCCTATTGGCTGACAAAGCTGCCCCTGGAACAAAAATTAAAGTGAAGACCCAGGATGGCGTGATTTATTTGTTAGGAAAAATCACCGAAGAGCAGGGCGAGGCCGCTGTTGCAGCAACGCAAAAATCTTTTGGCGTAAGAAAAATTGTAAAGGTTTTTGATTACGTAGAAAGCCCAGAATAAGCCGCAACAAGGGCTGGTTGGAGGCCGCCGCTAGTTTTTACTTAGCGACTTAAATTGGCAGCCTTTTATTAGGAGCAGGCTCGTTAAGGAGATTAAGTAGGCCTGACTACGCAGAACTGACTAGGTGGGCTTGTTAGGTAGAACTGGGTAGATAAAGCTGAGCCACTAGGCTGAGCTTAGACTTAGACGCAGCCGCAGACGCAAACTTAGACCAGCTTTAGAGATGGCTTACTTGGCCGTCCTTTTCCACCTTTAGGTGATGGAGGCTCGTCATCCAAGTCACTCGGACCCACTGGTCTTATAGCCGCTGGGGCTTCGCTGGCAGTATCCACTGGGCAATCTTCGTCTTCAAAGGCCAGACCTTGACCACTGCCGCGACAGTAAATTGCACGAATACTGGCCATTGGCAGAATGACTTCAAAGCTACGCCCAGAAAAACGCCCTTCGCACATTAAGTAGTCATCGGTTATGGACAAACCGCGCACTGCATCGGGGGATATGTTGAGTACAATCTGACCGTCTTTGACAAATTCCCGAGGCACAATGACGTCTTCGCTCTCAGTATCCACCAATATGTTGGGCACTTCGTCGCTATCAAGAATCCAGTCGTAGAGAGCCCTCAATAAATAAGGGCGGCGAGCTTTCACTCGCGCATCTCCATTTCTGTCTCGGTAAGGCTGGCACGAAACGCATCGCGCTCAAACATTGTTTGCATGTACTTATGCAATGGACGAGTGGATTTTTCCGGCAGTGTGATATCCACTTCTTTGAGACGCCATAGAATGGGCGCAACACAGCAGTCCACTAGGGAAAATTCGTCGTTCATGAAGTAAGGCTTTTCGGCAAAAATTGGCGCGATAGCAATAATGCTTTCACGTAACTCTTTGCGTGCCTTGCTTAAAACAGTTTCTCTACCCTTTCCAGCCATAAGAATGTCTAACCGGCTGCTCCACTCTTTTTCTACGCGAGTAATCCAAAGACGTGACAGTGCACGTTGAACTGGATAAACCGGAAGTAAAGGCGGGTGTGGAAATCTTTCGTCAAGATATTCCATGATGACGTTGGCTTCATAAAGCGCCAGATCACGGTCTGCCAAAGTTGGCAGAGTGTTGTATGGATTTATTTCAGCAAGATCTTCAGGCTCTTTGCCAGAAACCACATCTATGATTTCAACGGTTACGCCTTTTTCAGCCAAAACCATGCGTACGCGATGGGAATAGTGATCTCGTGGATCAGAAAAAAGTGTCATTGACGATCTTTTTGTAACAATACTCATTCGCTTCTCGCTTTCTAAAATTCTAACCGGTTCGACTTCGAAGCAGCATCCACATTTGGCTGCTGCACAAGCAATCTTTAATGACCGTCGATGTCTTTCCAATATTCACGATTAAGCAAGTACGTAAAACATCCCAAGAAGATCAGGAACAATAAAACGTAGATACCTGTGCGCTGACGCTGCAATCGCGTTGGCTCACCTGTGTAATATAGAAAATTGGTCAGATCATAAATTGCGGCATCAAACTCTTCCGCTGACATTTTCCCAGTGCCTGGATCTAACACCAACTGATCGCACTTTCCGTCGCTACACACTTGGCGTTGTACGCCTTGCAGGTCTAACAGAACATTCGGCATTCCCACATTCGGGTAAACCTTATTGTTTGCGCCCATTGGACGATCGGCATCAGCATAAAAAGTCAGCAGATAGTTATAAACCCACTCTGGTGATCTAACTCGAGTGACTAATGTCAGATCCGGAGGGGACGCACCAAACCAACCTTTGGACTCTTGCTTAGGCATAGCGTTAGTAATCAGAGAACCAATCTTCTGACCGGTAAATACCAAGTTCTCCATAGCAATGTCGTGGGGAATACCCAAATCATCCGCAGTACGCTCGTAACGTTGGAACTGCAACGAGTGGCACCCCAAGCAGTAGTTGGTATACAACTGAAAGCCATTTTGCAGACTAGGTAAGTTTTCTAAGTCACCTTCGAAATCTTCCATAGGCCAGTTGTTAGTGCTGGCCGACCAAGCCGTCAAAGGCAGTAATATGAGTACTGATAGTAATAGCTTCTTCATTATCCCGTTACCCTCTCCGGTTCAGGCTTCGTTTTTTCTATCCTGGTATACCAAGGCATCAGAATAAAGTAAGCAAAGTAAATCGTGGTGCAAATCTGCGCCATAATTGTGCCTAATTTAGAAGGCGCTTGGGTACCTAGGTAGCCAAGAATAAAGAAGCTGATGACGAACAATGAAAGCATCGTTCTTGACCAAATACCTTTATAACGCATGGACCTAACAGGGCTACGGTCCAACCATGGCAGTACCGCTGGAATCACAATGGCGCCAGCCATCACAACAAATCCCCAAAACTTAGCCGACATCCCAAACAGTGGGTAGGTTGCAGCACGGAGCATTGCGTAGAACGGTGTGTAATACCAAACCGGTGCAATGTGGTCTGGTGTCTTCAACGGATCAGCCATATCAAAGTTCGGCTTCTCTAAGAAGTAACCGCCCATCTCTGGTGCGAAGAACACTACCGCACAGAAGATGAACAAGAACACGACCATGGCGTGAATATCATGCACGGTGTAATAAGGGTGGAATGGTATGCCATCCAACGGAATGCCATCAGCATCCTTATTCTTCTTGATTTCAATACCGTCTGGGTTATTTGATCCAACGTGATGCAATGCCACCAAGTGAACAAAGATCAAAATACACAGTACAAGCGGCAGCGCCACTACGTGCAGAGCAAAGAATCGATTCAGCGTAGTTTCTGACATTAGGAAGTCACCACGAATCCATTCCATCAACTCAGGTCCAATGAAAGGAATTGCGCCGAACAACGACACGATTACTTGCGCGCCCCAGTAAGACATGTTGCCCCACGGTAATAGGTAACCAAAGAAGCCTTCGGCCATCAGCGCTATAAAGATCGCCATCCCAATCAGCCAAAGCAATTCACGAGGACCACGGTAGGAGCCGTAACGCAAAGCGCGATACATGTGCAGGTAAATTACGATAAAGAAGAATGATGCACCGGTTGAATGCAGGTAGCGTAGAAGCCAGCCGTATTCGACGTCGCGCATAATATATTCAACGGAAGCAAAAGCGCCTTCGCCACTAGGCACGTAGTTCATGGTCAACCAAACCCCGGTAACCAGCTGGTTAACCAGTACGAACATGGCTAGAAAGCCAAAGTAGTACCAAAAGTTGAAGTTCTTAGGCGCGTAGTACTTTGACATGTGGTATTCAAATGTCTCAGTCGCTGGAAAGCGCTTATCTAGCCAGCCCATAGCTGCTTCCAACTTAGTCGGTCCAGTTTGAGTTTTAGATTTTTCCATTAAGCATTACCTTCTTCGCCAATTACTATCACCGTGTCGGAGACAAACCGATAAGGAGGCACCTCTAAATTATCCGGTGCCGGAACGCCTTTAACCACACGGCCAGCTAAATCAAACTTCGAGCCATGACACGGGCAGAAGAAGCCACCTTGGCCAGATGCTTCGAAGTTATCTGTTACTACGTGCTTAGGTGAACACCCTAAGTGCGTACAAATACCCAGGTAAACACCAATCTCAGGCTTCGCAGAACGCCACGCGTTGACTGCAAACTCTGGTTGTTGCTCTGGGTTTAGAGAATCGGGATCAGCAAGATCAGAAGTATCTGATTTGAGTGCGTCGATAGATGTTTTGTCGCGAGACACAACAAAGATCGGCTTACCTCTCCAAGCTACGATGGGACTTAACATTTCGCCCGGGGCTAGCTTGGAAAAATCGATCTTAACTGGTGCACCTGCAGCGCGGGCCTTGGCGCTTGGCGTCCAATACTTGACGAAAGGCCAAGCCGCTCCTACCGCACCAACTGCCGCTACCGCGGATGTTGCTTGAATTAGAAAGTATCTTCTACCCGTATTAACGCCACCTGATGTTGCGTCATTATTGTCGTCTTTGGCTGAATCTATAGCCACATCGCCATCGCTCACGGCAGTTAGCTCCCATAATCTGATGATTTGTCCTTGGCCGGAGCAACGCTATTCACGTCCCGTAGCCAAGATTTTTTTAAAACTCCAGACCCAACAAGAGATCCAAAATTTTAGACCCGGTTGCCTAGGTCATGATTAGTGCGGAGAACGAAAGTCTCACGCTATTGGTAACTGCGCCTGTCGGAAGACGCAGTTTCCTCGAACCCCAAAAGCTTACCACATATCCAAGCGGGGCAACCGCTTGGTAAACTTTTAGCGAGATAAAACGCGGTCTTATCGTTTTGAGAACTGTGGACGCTTACGCGCTTTGCGCAGACCGACTTTCTTTCTCTCTACCGCACGAGCATCTCGAGTTAAGAACCCTGCTTGGCGCATTGGGCCGCGGAAGTTCTCATCAAAATCAACTAGAGCGCGAGCGATGCCGTGACGGATTGCACCGGCTTGGCCAGAGTTACCACCACCGCGAACGGTGATTTTGACATCTAGCTTGTCTGTCATGTCAGCCACTTCTAAAGGCTGACGGACAACCATGCGCGAAGTTTCGCGGCCAAAGAATTCTTCTAATGACTGAGCATTTACCGAGATTTTTCCAGAACCACTGGAGAGGAATACTCTTGCTGCCGCTGTCTTTCTGCGACCAGTACCATAATTATAATCTGTCATCTGCGTAGCTCCAGAGCCTGGGGTTGCTGAGCGGCATGCGGATGTTCACCGCCTGCATAAACTTTTAACTTGCGGAACATAGCGCGACCTAACGGGTTTTTAGGCAACATGCCTTTAACCGCGATCTCAATCATTCGCTCTGGGTGTTCTGCTCGCATAGTAGAAACATCAGTGCTGCGAATACCACCCGGATAACCGGTGTGTCGCCAATACAACTTGCCTTTTTCTTTATTACCCGTAACGCGCACTTTCTCAGCGTTCACAACGACAATGAAATCTCCAGTGTCAACGTGGGGGGTAAATTCTGGCTTATGTTTGCCGCGAAGCCGGCTGGCTATCTCGGTTGCGATACGACCAAGGGTTTGATCTTCGGCGTCTATGATCCACCAAGATCTTTCAACGTCCTGCTCGCGCATGCTCACTGTTGTTTTCATTCTGTGCCTCTTTTGCTCAGCGCTGACCTTGTCAGTCAACTCTATATCAACGCTGTCGTGCGTCATTTGCTCTGTGTTTGCTCTTCTATCAACCCAAGTTCTTTACAGAATTTGGAGCCGATCACTTAATCACCACTTCTTTATTTCTTTATTTCTTTATTTCTTTCTTTGATTCTTTGATTCTTTGATTCTTTGATTCTTTGATTCTTTGATTCTTTG
>QXZU01000070.1 GCA_009886205.1 K189A clade bacterium
CTCGCCCTCATTGCTGGAAAGCTGCCAACCCTCTGTTTTGGCTGGGGTAACACGGGTGATGGTCGTGCCTAGGTGAGTGCTGAGGGTGTCAGGTGAGTGCGCAGTTATAGCTGCTGCAATATTTTTCGCCAGCTCGTTATTGCCAGTGACGCCGACATAAAATTGCTCCTGAGGTTGCGCGCCGGTGGGGTGCCAAGGTTGCAGGGTTTTTATCTGGTCTAAGAAGTCTGGGTCCGTGCCCGAGAAATACCCCGTGCCGTGATCAAAGCGCCAGTTGTCTTTGCGGCGAGTGGAGGTGCGGCCCCCGAAGCCGCGGCTTTTGTCAAAGAGGGCGCAGGTAGCCCCTTGCTCCAATAAGAGGTTCGCGCAGCGTAGGCCGCTGATGCCTGCGCCAATAATGGCGATTTTCTGATCTTTAATAGGGTTCAAGGTGCGCTGCAAGGATTGATCCTCAATGGGGTATTAGGTTGCGCAAAGTATGCTTTGCGGCGTATTGGTTTGCGAATACCTTCTGGATTTGTCCAATTTTTGCTCGGAAAAGTATGACAAATTATTACCTTTTTGTTGAAATTCGTCAAAAAAGGTCAAATATATTAGAATGTCTATTATTTGTAGAGATTGTACATGGATATTATGTTGACGGAACGGGGGGTGCGCACTATCTTAGTGGTCATGAAAGCAACAGACCAACAACAAGAAAACAAGCCGCGAGCGATAGCAATGTCCAGAGTGCAAAGAATGGGTCTAGTCCCTTCCTTGAACGCGCTGACCCTTGTTTTAGTTGCTGTTTCAACAGCCTTCTACACTTTGGTATTAGGTTTGTAATGGTCCCTCGAGCGCCTGCCTCTCTTCTCCCCTCTCCTCCCTTGGTTGAGGCAGGCGCTTCTCTTCCCTATAACATGAACGCTCCCAGTCATAACTTCCTTTCACGGTAAACGCCAATGATCAGTCGAAACTCCCGCTTTGATTCGCCAATAATGATTCGAGGTATCGCTGCAGATCTCCCTGCGGTGAACCAAGTGATTACCACAGCGGTGCAAAGTTGGCCTGCTTCGGATCGGTTAAAGCGCCTAGCACTTACTGCTCTGCACTATACAAGTACGGATGTTCAAGATTTTGAATTCCTGTTGTGTTATAAAGCGCACGCTTGTTTAGGCGTTGCCGTATGGGAGCCAGAGAATGTCAGTTTTACACGTGACACTTCTTCGGTTGCTCTCTTGCATGGTTTGTATGTTGATCAACAACATCAACAGCAGGGGGTTGGCAAATTGCTTCTCGATGGGGTTCATCTGAGAGCTGAAAAGCGCAATTTTTCTGGCATTTATGTCAGGGCAGAACGTTTTTCTGCAAGTTACTTTGAACATGTGGGTTATCGGCAATTGGCAGATAACCAAGGGCCTGGCGCTTCAATCAGCGCTTACCCGCACAGATTCTTGCGTGACTTGGCAGCGCGTCATTCGAATGCTGCTTAGCATCAGTCGGCGTCTTAACTCGCAGTAACAAAAATCGAGTGGTTAAAGGAAAGCGGGAAATGCTTAAAAGAGTCCTGGGAAGACGAATACTATCGGGTCTATGCCTCCTTTTGGGAACGGCGCTGATGACTCCAGCAACAATGGCGGCTGATGAAGGCGCGGAGCTTGCTTGGAAGTACCATTGCACAACGTGTCATGGTGTTACCGGTAAATCTAATGCACAGAGATACCCCAATCTCGCGGGTCAAAACAGCATCTACTTAGTCAGCCGACTAAAGTACTTTCGTGATGGTGTAGAACCCGGCAATCAAATGAATGCTCAAGCGGTTCCACTGAGCGATGAGACAATTGAACTTTTGGCTGATTACTTCAGTCGTCAATCCAACTGAGGTCTAGGCAAATGAAAACAACTTTGATGATTTCTAAATGGATTGCGCTTTCTTTTGTCATGACTTTCGCTGCCTGTGGTACTGAAGCCCCAGACGGCGCAGCACTGGTTGCAGAAAAAGGCTGTGTTGCTTGTCACGGTGAAAAGGGCGGCGCAATTGCACCAATCTATCCTCACCTAAATGGTCAGTATGAAACTTACCTGCGTTTGCAGTTGACTGCATACAGATCTGGCAAGCGTGTTAATGCCATCATGAACGGCATGGCCAAAGACTTGAGCGATGAAGATATTGCTGCATTGGCTGCTCACTACGGCAAGTAGCGTAAGCTGCTCCCAATGGCGGGGGCGCGAGAAAAGCTTTTTGTTGGCGCTGTCTTGATCCCAAGTCAACGTCAACTGCCCAAGCCGCATAGGTTTGGGTAAGAGCGCCCTCAGATGCAAAATATTTTGATGCAAAGATCTTTAACCAAAAGACTTTGGCGTAGGCGGTTAGTCTTATTGGGTCGTTGTGGGTTTGCCCTTGTCTGCTTGCTTTTCCTCGGCTGTGTAGATCAATCAAGCGATCCAGATCCCGCATTAGCCCAGGTCGCTGACCCGCATGATGCGGCGTCTAACACCGTTCCTCCCAAATTTGCCTTATCTAAGCATGTTGGTATTAACCCCCAAGGCGCACACGAGCGCTATATTGGTTCCGAGACTTGTGGCGGCTGTCATACCCAAGCTTATACATCTTGGCAGGGTTCCCATCATCAATTAGCAATGACTGAGCCTACAGCAAAAACTGTAATCGGCGACTTTGCTGATCAAACTCATGTTGCCGGCTCCGTTACTTCCAAATTTCTAAATCAGAACGGTGTCTACAGCGTGGTCACCGACGGCGCAGAAAACAAACTCACTGAATATGCCGTGCGTTACACGTTTGGTATTTCGCCGCTTCAGCAATATTTAGTGGATGTAGGGAGTGGCCGCCTCCAAGCGTTGCCGTTGGTGTGGGATGCGCGAGGTGCCGATGTCCAAAGCTTAAACCCCAACTCCAACTCAAACTCAAACTCAAACTCAAACTCAAACTCA
>QXZU01000071.1 GCA_009886205.1 K189A clade bacterium
GCCTGTGCGGCTTTAGCTTAAAATTTAGCGTAAACATTTTGTTATATGTGAGTTAGTTCACACTAACGGTACATTAATAGTCGTTAAACAGTACTTTGCAATTTTTCCCCAATGGGTGGTGCTAGTATGCGCCAACATATTGAAGATTAACCTTCAGTGTCCCTCTGGGGAGAGAAATGCAAAAGGACCTACTGAATCTTGAGTTGTTAGTGCGCGATGACAATCAGCGTCTGTTTTGGTGGTTCCATATCAGCGGTTGGATGGGCATATCACTGGTGAGTTATTTCAGTTTGAACCTTTGGTATAACCAGCCAGAAATCAGTTACCTCGCGCACAATCTGCTTCAGTCCGTACTTGGAATAGTGATCTCTTGGCCGTTACGGAGCGTGTTTAGGGCGGTTTGGCATAAAGACAATTTGCAAAGAATTGTTGTTGTGGTTGCTGCAACGTTGCTGTTTTCCTTTTTCTGGTCAGCGTCGCGCTTATTCCTCTTTCTCGTTATGACTGACGAATCTAATCTTTGGTCAGATTTTGGCGGCTGGTTGTTTTCCTCAATTTTTATTTTTGGTTGTTGGACGGCTTTTTATCATGGCTTTAAGTACTACAGCCTATTGCAGCAGGAAACGAAAAACCTCCACGAGCTGGCTACAGCGCAAAAAGAAGAAATTCTAAGGCGTACTCAAGCGGAGTCCCAAGCTAAAGAGGCACAGCTGAAACTGCTGCGCTATCAACTCAATCCACACTTTTTGTTTAACACGCTAAATGCTATTTCCTCGCTAGTGAATTCTGCCGAGTCGGTTCGTGCCAATAACATGATTGTGCAATTGAGCAGGTTTCTGCGTTATTCCTTAGACAACGGCGGGATCAGCGAGGGGCCGCTGAAGAAAGAAATTGAAGCAGTGAACTTGTACTTAGAAATTGAGCAAGCTCGATTTGAAGATCGGTTGAAGGTGATTTTTGAAATTTCTGAAGAGGCGAATGCTTCAATGGTGCCCAGTTTGCTTTTGCAGCCGCTTATTGAAAACGCCATTAAATATGCCATCGCACGCTCCGAGGCGGGTGGTGTCATAAGAATAACAGCCCGTATTGAGGCGGAAAGTTTACTGATGTCTGTGGCAGATTCAGGTTGTGGCAGCGAGGTGCCTGACTTTGAGGTTTTACAAGGCACAGGTGTGGGTCTTATGAACATCCGTCAGCGTTTAAAAGCCCTATATGGCGGCTTATCAAGTTTAGATATAGGCGCCGCAGACATAGGTGGTCTACAGGCAAATTTGTTGCTGCCTCTGCGTGTGGCGGGCGTCTAACGTGGTAAAGCTTTCTACCATGCTGATAGATGACGAGCCTTTGGCGTTGAAATTATTAAACTCAATGTTGGCCGAGTATCCAGACATTGAGGTGGTCGCTCAGTGTCGTAGTCCCAAGGAGGCGGTGAAAAAAATCCAGTTTAGGCCGCCGGATTTATTGTTTTTAGACATCCATATGCCCGTTTTAAGCGGCTTTGATGTTGTGAAAAAATTACAGGCGGATGTGCTGCCAATGATCGTTTTTGTAACCGCATATGATAAATATGCGCTGCAAGCCTTCGACCTACACGCTGTAGATTACATCCTCAAGCCAATTGATCCTGATCGTCTAAGTTTGGCCGTTGAGCGGGCTAGGCAGCGCTATCAGGTGAAGGACGTGGCGTCTGGTAAATCTATTTTACTCAACGCGCTGGCTACAATTAATGACGGTGCGCAGCAACAAACCTACAACTTTGAGTTTGACGGCATTTCCGGTAACCCAAACAAACTGGTGATCCGCGACGGCGCGCATACGGATTTGGTGCAGTTCGACGATATTGATTGGATCGACGCCGCAGGGGACTATATGTGTATACACGTGGGCCCCAAAACCCATGTTATGCGCAGTACGATGAAAGAATTAGCGGGTAAATTACCGGCGAACAAGTTTTCTCGAATTCACCGTTCCACAATTGTTAATGTCACGAAAGTGCAGGGCTTTGAGTCGTTAGCCAGAGGCGAGAGTTTGCTGCTATTGCCAAACAATGTGTCGCTGAAGGTTAGCCGCAATTTTCGTGAAGTCACAAAGAAAATTACTGCTTAACCACTTTATCTCATAGCGAATCCTCCCTGTCGCATATTTGGTGAGGTATGCAACCTTTTGTAAGAGCCTGAAAATCGGAGAAGGAAATGTATTGTTGTGCGTTCACTTTTGTAAGTTTGTAAGTGGCACGCACGCGGGTTTCCAGTGATAGAACATTAGATGTTTAGATGCAGCTGATTCTTTTAGGTCAGGAAGTTTAGATGTCACTTATTTCTCGGGAGAATTATGAAAGTTACTACGTTTAAGAAAGCACCTCTTGCTACCGCCATCTCATTAGCGCTTGGTTTGCCCTTTTCGGGTGGGCTAGCAATGGCTGAAGAGATTGGCTCAATAGAAGAGCAGCAAGTTGTTTATGGCATTCGGGAAAGTCTGAAAAAGTCTTCAGACATTAAGCGCTCCAGTGCTGGGGTTGTAGATGCAATTTCCGCCGAGGATATCGGCGACTTCCCGGACAGTAATCTTGCTGAATCATTACAGCGCATTACAGGCGTATCAATTGATCGCGAACGAGGTGAAGGTTCTCGCGTAACCGTTCGTGGCTTTGGTCCTGACTTTAACCTTGTGTTGCTCAACGGTAGACAAATGCCGACCGCTGGTAATTATACCAATAATCCCGGGCGCTCGTTTGATTTTGCTAATTTAGCATCTGAAGGTGTCAGTTCAGTGCGAGTCTACAAGAGTGGTAAAGCCGATGTACCTTCAGGTGGTATAGGCGCGACCCTAGATATTCGCACTACAAGGCCTTTAGAGACGCCGGGGCTTAAAGCTACTGTTGGCGTTTCTGGTGTTCACGATGAGTCCACCTCGTCCGGTAGCAATGTAACACCTGAAATTTCGGCTTTGGTATCTAACACCTTTAGAGACGACACGTTTGGTATTGCGCTGAGTGCTGTACGCCAAGAACGTGACAATGGCGCAAACACAGCCAGTGTCGGCGGGTGGCGAACATTCAATGGTGATACGGGTACTTCGGATTGGGGGGGGATTCCATTTAACAATGAGCAGGTGAATAGACCTACTGATGCTACGCAGCGTTTTTCAGTGCCGCAGAATACCGGGTATGAATTGGCTGAATGGAGTGCAGTGCGCACTAATGGGCAGTTGACTGCTCAGTGGAAGCCTATTGAACGGGTGACGACTACACTAGATTACACCTATTCTGAGTTGGAACTAGAACGCACTTTTAACAACTACTCTGCGTGGTTTAACTTTGCCGGGCAAGAAACAGAGTGGACTGATGGGCCTAATGCTTCAGCGCTGCGTTATTCAGAAAGCAACGGCGGGGCCGGTGACTTCGCTATGGCTGCGGGCGCTGATGGTACCGTTGCTGTGAATAAATCTACGGGCCTAAATATTGTTTGGGATGTCAGTGATGGTTTGTCTTTAGAGTTGGATTACCATAATTCCTCTGCACAAGATGCGCCTAACAGCCCATTCGGTAGCTCATCTCAACTGGCAATAGCAGCATTTAGCAGAAACCAAACAACTACTTACTTTGGCGATGACCTCCCGGTTCTAGAACTCGACTTGTCTGATCCCCTAACTGCGGATGACTTGATCGTTACGGGTAGCGTATTTGTAAATGAGTTTTCAAGAATGGATCTTGACCAAACTAAGCTCTCGGGTACTTACGAGTTTGATGGAGACCGCTTCATTGACAGCATCGACTTTGGTATTCAGTTGACTGAAGTGAACAATCGCACAGCCAGTTCTGTAGTTCAGCGCGATGCGTGGGGCGGTATCAGTCAACGTGGGGCCATCGCAGATTTGTTGACACCGGTTTCATCCGCAGGTGCTTTTGGTGAACTCTCTGGTGGTAACGACCCTCGCTTGGTCACTGATTTCTTTAGTTTCGATTTACCAGAATTGGTCGCAAGGACTGAAGCACTACAGGCATCTGGAGATGCGGTAACGTGGAATACTTTGGGTGATTGTGGCACGGGGCTTTGTCCGTCTAGTACATACACCACAGATCGTTCCACGGATGAAGAAACTGCGTCACTCTACTTTCAATTGAATATGTCAGGCGAGTGGTTTGGTAAGACAGTAGGACTCCGAGTGGGTACACGTTATGAAGATACCGACGTGGACTCACGTGCGCTGGCGCCCAACTACAGTCGTCTTGAGTGGGTCGGGGGTAATGAGTTTAGCGCTATTCCGGGTGGGGGAGACTTTACCCAATTGTCCGGCGGCTACGATGTTTGGTTACCTAATTTAGATCTGAAAGTGGACGTGACAGATGATCTAGTTGCCCGTGCGTCTTTCAGTAAAACGCTAACGCGCCCAAATTTCGGCGACATACAAGGTGGCGTAACCATTAACCAGTTAGTTCGGGTAAATGGCGGTACAGGCAACCGGGGCAACCCAGGCTTGCAGCCTTTCGAGTCAGAAAATATAGATCTGTCTATTGAGTACTACTACGGCGAAGGCAGCTATGTTTCCGCTGGATACTTCCATAAGGACGTAAAGAACTTTATTGGCACCGCTCAGGTGAGAGAACCATTGTTCAATCTGCCGCATCCTGCGCAGGGTCCTTTGTTTCAAGAGGCTGTAACAGCACTTGGCGGAAATCCCTCAACTGGCGATATCCGCACATGGATTTTGGCTAACAGACCTAATGCTGAAGGCGTGGACGCTGTTGCTGGCATCATCACTGGCGTTGAGGGCAGAGACTCGGTGGCGCAATTTGATTTGACCGTGCCGGTGAATATCGAACAAGCCACAGTGGATGGTTGGGAGCTTAATGTTCAACACAACTTTGGTACGAGCGGTTTTGGATTGATCGCCAACGCTACATTGGTTGATGCAGATGTGGGCTTTGACAATCTAAATTTAGGGCAGCAGTTTGTGCTCAATGGTCTCAGCGATTCTGCCAATCTGGTTGGTTTCTACGATAAACACGGTATTCAGTTGCGAGTAGCCTATAACTGGCGCGATGACTTTTTGGCGGGTACCGGTCAAAACAATGTAGGCGCAGGGCCGCCAACCTATACCGAGGCTTATGGTCAGTGGGATTTGGGCGCTAGCTATGACATCACCGATGAGGCAGTGGTCTATCTAGACGTGATTAACCTGACGAACGAAACGACGCGTTCTTACGGGCGGACTGAGTTGCAAACATTGTTCGCGGGTCAGACGGGTACTCGGTATAAGGTGGGTGTTAGATATACCTTCTAATGCGAGTGTATTTGAGTCGGAATAGCTTCGGCAAAAACTGAAGCGTAAAGAGGCTGCCATTTCGGCAGCTTTTTTTTGCCTGTTTTGAAAGGCGCTAGCAATGCTCGGAAAACTGCAACGTTTAGGTAGGTGGGTTCTTCGCATCTACTCAATCTATTGGCAGGTTAAAGTAATAGCCCTTAAAAATGTCGCGATTCTAGGCAGCGGCAATGCCCGCTCAAATGGGGTGAAATTCAACACAACGTCCGCTTTGGCGCGCGCTAAAGCCCGCTCGTCTCATTCGGGATTCTGTATTAGTTGCCCTTTGCCTAAAGTAAAGGTGCAGGAAAAGAACGAATGCTTGGGGCTGAATTTGATCGGCGAGGAATTTTCTAAACTTGGGACAAGATTGTCAATCAACCTGCCCAGTCAAGGCTGAAATCTTAATGAGTCAAAGGCGTCGCTTTAAACTAATACAATAAAGTTGTTGGAAATCACTCTCGTTTGCACCGGCGAATGTGTAATCGAAGAAATGCACAGTTAATTAAGGGTTTTGAGTGCCACGGTCAGGCGTATAGTGGAGTGTTGGGATAGGCGTCCCATCGCTAATCTCTAGTGGCCCCATTCAAGAGTTGGAACCCATAGTTGGAACGGCGAATTAAATCTAGGAATTCGGATCACTAATGAAGAAAAAATCAGACGTATTACTACAAGTTACTCAGCGCATTGTTGCGCGAAGCCAAGGCCTTCGTGGGGACTACCTGAGCCAACTAG
>QXZU01000072.1 GCA_009886205.1 K189A clade bacterium
ATTGCGTTGATTGCATTGAGCACCAGTTAGCCCATGCGGTAAAAGTCCCTTGAGGTGCGCTCACAATCGCACTAAATATTAGAGTGAGGGTAGAGGTCATGCAGGACTGGGCGGATTATTTGAATGGGTTGACCTCCTGATAGAAACAAAAGCAGGTTACGTCATTGCTCGTCGCAAAGCGTCAACCTGAGCCAAATCAGATTGGGAAGCAGTAGCGATGAGTTGGTTGGGGCAATTGGAGGTTCGCGCCTGATTATTCGATTGTGGTTGGTTCGATGGATCCAGGAACGAAGAGGGTCGAGTACAAAGTTCAGGTGAGAAATTAATTTAGGACAGACATGATTACAAAACGCCGATTTATTCAAACCAGTATGTTGGCAGCACTACTGCCCATCAAACTACGATTACAAGCCGAAGAAAACACGATGCAAAACAGAATCGCTGAGATCATTAGTGAATATGCCAGTCAAGGAATTCACCGCACAGGAACAGATGTGGATAACCAAAGTGCTGACTGGTTAGTAAAGAGAATTGAGTCTTTGGGGGTAACAGCCACCGACACAGTTTTTGATTTTGAGCGAGTGCTGCCCATCAGGAATCAATTATCTATTGCCGACTCAACATTCTCTGGCGTACCGATGTACGACTGTAAGTACACTAACGAGAACGGTATAACGGGTAGTATTGGCGAGCTGGGCAGTAATGCTGATATTGGCGTTATTATGGCACTGCCACTAGCCTCCTCTCCCGGCGGGCGCCTCCTTCGAGCAGCAAGAGAGGAAGGCAAACACAAAGCTATTGTTGTCGTCACGGACAGTCAGCTACCTGAAGACGGCGTGGCCCCTCAAAACGCTGAGGATTTCCTCGCACCTTTTGGTCCGCCGGTACTCCAAGTGGCAAACAGGCATTGGGCAGATGTGCAGTCGGCTATAAAAAACGAAGCACAGGCGAAGCTTGTGCTTCATTGTGAGTACACCAAAGCAACAGCGAGAAACATTGAAGCGAAAATTGCAGGTAGCAACCCTAGTCTCGCGCCAATTGTTGTCATGACGCCTCGCAGTGGCTGGTGGGCGAATGCTTCCGAAAGAGGCGGCGGTATCGCCGCATTCTTGGAAATTATGCTTGCAGTCAACGCTTCAGCGCCGAAAAGAGATGTGATCTTCACGGCAAACACCGGGCATGAATTAGGTCATACCGGACTGGATCTGTTTTTGCAGAAGAACCCCAAGTTGATAAAGGACGCACATATCTGGATGCACCTTGGGGCCAATTTTGCGGCGACATTTGGCTCGCAGGTCAGGCTCCAATATTCTGATGACGATGCTGTGGCCAGTCTCGCGCCATGGTTAAAGGAAAATGTTGTGACACCGGGCATGGTGACTCCCACGGGGCAGCGCCCCCTAGGAGAGGCGCGCAACATTTATGATGGCCAAGGTCGATATGTGTCGATACTTGGAAGAAACGGATTATTCCACCATCCAGCAGACCAGTGGCCTCATGCGGTCGATGTGAAGTTGACCACAAAGTGGGTCAAGGCTTTTACTCAGCTAGCGATAGCGCTCGCAAGTTAATGGTTGCAGGATAGACAAGCTACTGTGTGGACTAAACGTAGCTCAATTTCGGCTCGTCAGTGCCCCCTTAAATCCTTGCTGAAGCGAAGGTTTAACAATGACAAAATTTACCGAAACTCAACAAACTGAAAGAGAGATTATTACTCGTGACAGAAGCTGCATTCTTTACACGTGAAGATGCTATCGCGATTATCTCTATTGACGATGTTCCCGATAACAGGATGTCGCTGGAATTCATGGACCAACTTGAAGTGCTGGTCGATGTAATTGCATAGGGCGTTTGTCGTCAGGTCCGTACAGGTTTACATGCGAACTCGAGTTCATCAGCACCAATGGGATGGGGGAAATGTTTTGCTAACTCGTCTGTGTGATATTCGGAAAATGATCAATTTGCACTAAAGCCTGCTGTAACTGCATCTTGGCGATGTGAGGCGCTAAACGCATACCCATGTTGTAGTCATGGTGGTATCAGCCGGTTTTCTGTCGCTGTTTTTCATATATCGATAGTCCACGACTTTATGGGCGTGGCGCAGAAAATCTTGGCGCCTTTGTTGGCCATTCTGCTGTTGTCGCTGATGATCAATCGATTCAGCGTGATCTATGCAACGGACTCCGGCGCAGATAACGGTAGCTGGAGAGTGGGTGGTCAGCTGACTTTGTTGTTAACGCTTTTTGCGCTGAAATTTTCGCTTGGCGACTACATTCCCGCCACGCACTATTTAACGTTGATCGATGCTTTGTTCATTGCGATCGGCCTTTTGGTGGTCTTCACGCTTACTTGGGGTATCTACATTATCCACTTATTCCAGTCTGGCCGAATCGAACTGGCGGGCAAGTTGGAGCGTTACAGGAACCTGATGTATAGCATTGCTTGCCCCGTTTCGGGGAGTTGGGTGGTGAGCTTTTTGTGGGCTTAGGTGTGGCTTAGGTATGGTTTAGGTGTGGCTGAGCAGGGCCTCGGGTTGGCAGAGCGTTGCGCTGATGAGCGTAACGACTGATATTTAGCGGCTTAGCGAAGACGCTATGCCGCGAGTTTTCATTACCGATGCTTTCTTTACTTTACCGCAATCTGCGTAGGACGCTTTCCGTTAGGGCCATACAGATTAACCTGCAAGCTGGAAATTGCGTGCACTAGTGGGTTAGGCGAAATAGTTTGTTTACCAGTCCAATGGATGTCGGGGAAGCGGTCAAAGATCTTCTCGAAGGCCAGCCGCAATTGCATCTTGGCGATTCGAGACCCCAGGCATTTGTGCACGCCGTGACCAAACGCAATGTGTTTGTCGACATTGTTTCTATGCATATTAAAGGTGTCAGGATCTGGGAAGATATCAGCATCTCGGTTAGCAGCCCCGTACCAAAGCACTAACTTTTCGTCTTTGGCGATTTTTTGGCCGTTTAATTCTGTGTCTTCCAATGCAGTGCGTCTCATGTGCATAACAGGCGAGACCATGCGCAGGGCTTCCTCTGACATTTGTGGAATGAGTGACGGGTCATCCAGCACCATGGCGCGCTGATCTGGGAATTCGGTCATCAAGCGAATGGTGCCCGACAATGAATTGCGTGACGTGTCGTTGCCGGCAAAAATAATGAGCAGCCAAGAGCCGTCTAAAAATTCCTGGGGCAGTAGCTCGCCACCCAACTTGGATTGGGCAATCGCGGTTAATAGATCTTCACGCGGATTAATGCGCCTTTCCGCCATGACACGTTCGCCATAGGCAAACATGTCGTTTACAACTGGGTTGAAACGGAACGGGAACATGGGTTCGGACAAAAACGTTTGCCAGGGGTTGGACAAAAATTGTGCCGCCAGCTCCAGGTGGTGCATCCAAACTTTAACTTTGGGTCGGTCCTCTTCGTCAACGCCGAGCATTTCACACAGAGTGAATAGTGGAAGCTCTTCTGAAAACAGTTTAACAAAGTCGACAACTGGCCCTTTGCGCTCCATCTCATCGAGCAGTGCGTCGATTTTGACGCTCACTCGATCTCGGACCTGGGCAACATATGCTGGGAAAAAGAAGTCGCTCTGCTGCATGCGCATTTCACGGTGCGCGGGTTCGTCCAAATTGATTAAGGAATTGTAGGCTGCAGGCATAAGCTTTTTCGGACGCCAATGTTTTCTCTCTGGTACAGCTATATTGATGCTGCCGCGCTGAGAGGAAAATACGCTGTGAGCCAACTCAACTTTTTTAATATCGTCATAGCGTGTGACCGACCAAAAGCCCGAGCGCTCTTTATCTACAGGTGACCACATCACTGGCGCTTGCTCGCGCATTTTCTTGTATTGGTCGAAAGGGTGACCCTTTGTCCACGCGGCAGGGTCGGCAAATTTGAATTCATTGAAAGCCGGATATGCTGCCCCGTGAATTGGCAGCTGTTGTCCCGAATCGATCAAAATGTCGTCGCTTATGAGTTTCAAGTCGCTTCTCCTGCGCTTCTTTTTTGTTGAAATATTTGCATAAAGTTAACCTCAAAGGATACATGAAATTTGACCGCGCGGTGTTGCAGGGACGGTGTATAGGTCTATTCGGCTTACCAATTTATTCAGTTAGGACAGTCAATCTAGTTACCCAAGTCAGCCTGCTAAAAAGGGTTGTCCATTTATCGCCTGGATAAATGTGCCGGCGCTCAAACCTACATAACAAATAATAAATCCACTCAGCACGCCTAGCTTGTGCTTTTCACCCCAATTCCTTGGCAGCAGTAGAGCGAATAGAGGGAACGCGTGCATGGCGTGCATGCCGAAAAAATGTGCCACACGCAGGTCGCCGCCATCTCTCGCCCAGTTAAATAGCCACAGCCCATTGGCATCTGTAGGCGTGGCGTTGACCCAATGATCGCCGTTGCTGCTTAGGTAGTTGCCGAAGCCTCCGCCCAAAATAAGGGTTACGCATAGGCCTATAATAATGGCGAATATGAGTGGGTGAGTTATGGGGTTTTGTTTGGCAATCAGGTAGCCCATCCAAGGCAGCACCAACACCATAGACCAAGCGCCAACGCCCATAACGGCGTACATGATAGAGGTAAAACTGGAGGAAAAATTATAGTGTGAGGCTAGGCCTAAGCCTGCCATTACTGCGATATATATCGTCTCAACTACGCCCGCAATAAGAGGTATCGCTACTAGCCATTTGCCTGCGTTACTGGTGAGTGTTTCTTTGCTGAGGAAAGTTGCAAACCAAATTAGGGTAATAAAGTACACGCCTACGGATAAGCCAAATTTTATGGGTTTGCTCCATACGGAAACGCCATTAAATGTTCTGTCGTCAAAGATGCCTGCGATAAGGCACAAGCTCATTAGGGCAAAATTGAATAGTGCGGCGTAGAACCATAGGGGCTGAGTGTCTTTCAGTTCAGTCAGCGTTGGCAATGGGGTGTTGGTAGTCGTTAAGCCCAGAGTGCTCAAGCCGCTGTCCCCTCAGTCTGATTTTGACGGCGCTTAATGAGTGTCACGACAACGCGCACAAGCCAATACAGGGCGAGCCCGGCTGGGCCGGCCATTAAGGTGGCGAACAAACAGGGAATGACCAGCAAATGATGGATGCCGTGGCGCTGAGCATCACGCACTTCCCATGCTCCAACAAACAAGTCAAAGGCTAGGTAGTGGATCCAGCCAGCCAGTAATAAGTTGGGGTCTGAAAATAGGACGGTTACTTCTTTTAAAGAACCGAATCCGCCGCCAGCGGGTGGGGTAGTACTGGTCATCAGCCATATATAGAAGCCTGCAATGAGCAATGGCGCCACAACTGGGGCAACCCAATCTCGGGTCACTGTCCAGTGCGGAGCGAGCACTAAACCCGCCCAGCCGGTCATAGCGATTGTGCTGCATAAGCTAAAAACTTGCTCTGCGGACATAGTGAATACTCATGTAGAAATAGAAGATGCCACGTACAGTATAGAAAAGGCAGTTGGTTTTGTAGGTTCACTCAAGGCCATTTGAGGATCGGGGTACAGTGCTATCGAGTGTTCATATTTGGCGCGTCGCGGAGGCTTTTCTTTCGGCTTTTTGTCTTATGCCTTACTTAGGGCGGCCCTGCTTAAGTACCCCTTAGATCCTTCGTAGGCCCTTCTTAGGCCCGCCTTAGGTTAAAGGCGCAACGCCGAACTTCCGACTCTTCCCGGCATAAAAAAGGACCTCATTGAGATCCTTTTTCTACCACTTGCGGTTGTCTGGCTTAACGTTTGCTAGCCGTCAGCGCCGATAATCCCCAGAGAATAATAAGAATCTACGGTGTCTCGGATGGTCGTCTCAATATCAAACGGCTCTAGTCCCAACTCTTGCATTGCCAGCAAGCAGTACGCGCGAGGCGCATCGTAGGTTGGTTTTACTGGCATGTCTTCTACCATTGGCTCTCCACCAATTTCGTCAACCATGGGGTACATTGATTCAAGTAGCGCCTGCAGTTGCCAGGTATACATTTCACCGCTGCGATCAGCGGCGGCCATAATATAGCGACTACCGTTGGAGCCAATGGTGGTTTCAATACTCAACCTATGGGCGCGAGCTACATCGCGAACATCTGCCGCGTTCCACAACATTCGACCCTCGCGTCCACCGCGATAGGCTTTGCCCAGCATCATGCCCTTAATATGGTTTTGCCAGCTCCAAGGTTGGTCGTGGTTGGGTGCGATAAGTGGCCCAACAACGTGTAATGGCAGAATGGCCAGTGCTTCAAAACTACCGTCAGCTTCCGCCTCTGCATAAATAAGTTTTTCTGAGTTGGCTTTGGCCATGGCATAAGCAATGTCACGATTTTCAGAAATTTGCGCTTCGCTCCACCGCCCCTTGTAGGCTTCAATGTTGTCGCCACACCAATCCTTCTCGGTAAACACATAGCCTTCTGGGCGTGGGTGGCTGACGGCGGCAAAAGAAGAGGTAAAGACGAAACGTTTTACACTACCTGAGCGTTTTACCGACTCAATAACGTGTGCGTTTTCTTTAAAGCAACCGTCGTAAACCTCTTGAGGCGTTTCTTTATTAAAGCCAACCGTCGCGCCGGCGTGGATGACTGCAGCACAGCCTTTAAAGGCTTCATCGTAGCTGCCTGGCTTGAACAAATCGGCTTCGTATAATGAAACACTGCCACGCATGCCGTCGTAATTTAGGTCAAGTAAGTGCTCTACTTTGGCGGGGTTATTCTTGTCGCGGACACAAGCGCGCACTTCGTACCCTTGTTCCATGCAGTCTTGCACAATCCAAGATCCGATATAGCCGCTTGCGCCAGTAACAGCAATTGGGCCATCTGCAGGCGATACAGCAAACTGAGCTGAGAACATTTGTTTCCCCTTCTTATAATAGAGCGCATAAGACTAATCGCTGGGGTAGAGAACGCAAGTGGGCGGTGGCTTTTCTGAAGGCCCCTTTCTGAAGAACCCTTTCTCAATTGCAGACAGTCAGCTGTTTAACCTCTTTGTAGCAACTCCCTAGACAAATAGATGTCATCGACTTACGAGCTTTCTTACACGCTTTCCGTCGATTCTTACCCATGCTTTCTAATCTAATTTTGAGCATTTAAATTTTGACAATTTGTTGTAAATATAAAACAATCCGAGGCGGTGGCGTATGGAATATGAAATCGTTTACACAGAAAAGGTGGAGCGTTGGATTGACAGCC
>QXZU01000073.1 GCA_009886205.1 K189A clade bacterium
ATTTAGCAATCCAACTTGAGGCACCGCTCTTTAATTCTTCTTGGGCGGGGCCGTTAGTCTTGCCCCATTGACCAAGTTTTACTGGCCTGCCTAGAACGCTCAAATTCTGATGCATGTTCATCGACGCTTCGCAGTGGGAGGCTTCGTTTTACTTCTTGTGTGTCTTCTAGCTGCTGATTGTTTGCAGTCGCAGAGGTTTGATTCATGGCTCGGTCCTTTATTTGTCTAATTTTCATCTAACGTGTCCAAGAAGTCTATTAGACATCTTAATTATTGGTGCGTCCAAAGAATATTTTTCTTTGAATATATTCCATCTACGAATTAATTTGTGTAAAGCAATTCTAAAATCGCTGCTTTAACTCCCTCTAGCGCCCGTATGCCCAGCCGGGAGAAATCTAATGCGATACGCGCCTGAACTGTTCTTATGTGTAGGTTGTGGTCCAAGATCAGAGAATGTAGGTTATTGGCTGTTCGTCGGGTACTGGAAGGTTTCGGCGAATTGTTTTTTTAAATTGGTGAGCGAGGTCAAATTTCGTTCGTCATTTTTAGGATCAATGCATTCTGATTTCGTTAAAACATGCTGGACATGATTTTTATGGCGTATTTTCTGACAACTGCTGATCGTGTTGAGATTCACGAACTTCCTGGTCGATATGGAGACGCGATCGATGATCGAGATTGGGCGAAACTCGATACCGTATTCACACAGGACGCTGTATTTGATCTAACAGGCGTCGGTTCTCGAGTCTGTAATGGGCTCGACGACATCAAGGCCTTTATGGAATCTGAGGCCGCACACCCTCGCACTCACATGATGACTAATATTTATGCCGAATCGGATGAACATGCTGTTGAGCTGCGTTTTCGTATCGTCGCATTAATTGGTAGGGGATTAACGTCAACTGGCAGCTACTATGACAAAGTTGTTAAAACCGATAATGGGTGGCGCACCTATCACCGGTATGTTTCGAGCCGACGACGAGACAAGCGTGATGCAGCAGTTGATCTCAATGGCATAGCGCTCTAAAACCTTAGGTGGCGGCCGCGTGTGCTTGCTCACAGTCTTTAGCTGAAAGATGGTCTGACAAAATTCCATGGGCAAACTAACGGGTTCTATATTTTCCGTGATTAGCCTTTGATTGCTTGGCTTTTCCTACTAGGTAGAGCAATCCACGCTGTTAGCGGTCAAACCATTCGCGTCCTCGAAAATGGAGAAACGCAAGTTGTCGTTGCGGAAAAAAGACGTCTGGCTAGGGGATAATACGGCGAGTGCGAAGATCGTTAAGCCAATAGCAAAAACTCTTCTCGCTATTGTAGGTATGAGTGAATCCTGCTTGATGGATTTTGACGGTACTCACGAAAATCGGAGGCGTTGGTTCGCTCACACCATGAGCAAAACACAAATCTGCGTAGTGGTGAGACTCACCGACGATCTGCTTAAGCGTATTGGGGGCTAGGTTATGCCTCGCAACGACATTTTGCCAAAGCGGTTCTCGCTCCGTCACGTAGTCCGCGACCGATAACGACTCATCCTCGCCCAGTTGTACTTCTAACGTTTGTGCGATGGCCGGCCACATGTCGCGCCAGCTAAAAACCTCGCCATTGGTTAGGTTATAGGTTTCACCCTGAGCGCATTGATGGGTTGCCGCCCATAGGCACGAATCGCCTACCAAACGCACATCTACCGCCTCCAGGGCTCGATCTATGCCTCCCGGAAAAGCTAACGGCAATCCTTCTGCTTTGCGCAATGCAGCATAGACACCAACCACTGGCGGCAGGTTCATCACAACACCATGGTTGGGACCTACAATCATTTGGGGCCGTAATATGGTGAAGTCATAATCATGGTGCTTGGCGTGAGTGCGTAAAAAATCTTCTTGCAGCCAGTAAAAATTGGGGTGTTCAACCCGAGGCTGACTCTCGCGCGCCGGAATTCGCATTGGCCTCACCATCGCACCATACGCCTTGGTGCCTTGAAGTAGCGTGACGTGTTGCAAGCGGTTGGATTCCGTTATTGCATCAAGCAGGTTCTCTAGCATCTGTCCGTTGGTGTTGATCTGCACGGGGTCTGACCACCCATCGACGAGTCCCGGAAGTTCGTAAACCGCCGTATAAACTATATGGGTAATACCTCGAAGCTTTGCACAGGCTGCGGCGCAAGCGTCCTTGTCCTGTAAATCCATAGCCGCAAAATCAATGTTTGCATGATCCAGTAGCTCTGGTCGGCGTCGCGATGCTGCGATTACCTGCCAACCCTCGCGTGCAAAGCTAATGGCTGCAGCTGTACCCACTAGCCCACTGGCGCCAACTATTAGTACTTTGTTCTGCATGACTCTCTCCGTTTATCGCATGCGCGGCCGCCTGGTTTTGGTCAGCTTAACGTAAATGATCAATGTAGTAATTAAGGCGTTTAACCGGCGCTTGAGTCTTCAGTGCGAGAGCAGAGTTCCTGCATTATCTGACCAAGTGGCCTCTGGGGCAGGCGCTCGCGCTGGAAGCCTCATAGAGATCGGCTAATTGCGTTTCTGTTTCTATTTCTATTCAGATGAAGAAGTTGAAATGGCGTAGATCTGTAATTGCAGACTAGAGCACAAAAAAGTTGTCGCTAGTTCTCGCGATCGCTTGTGCCGGGAAAGAATTCTACCGGCAAGAAGAAAACCAGTACCGGAGGATACCAAAACATAGTTTGAACGCGCTAACGCAACAACGAAAAAGTATTGCAGGTTTCGATATATATCGCGCGTTAGGCTTCTATGACCCTAGCATAAAGTAATAGGGTCGATCCTCTCTGAGTCAGTTCTATTACCTTCTTCAATAACGTTACCTTCAAGTTTTTCCAGTCGCGCTAAATACAGTGCTAAATTTTTATGCAAATGACCGATCGCTGATTCAAACCGCCCGAATCGATAATGGGTATTTGCACCAGAACCAATAGCCGCCTGAATATCGCTAACGACTTTTGCATCTTCTAGATCGCCGGTATCAGATAGAAACGCAACATCCTTCTTGGCCCGAGCTAGGGCTTCATGTGAAGGTTCACCGCCATCAACCGTGGGGAGCGTTAGCCGATAATTAAAATATCGAGTACGTGTTGGCGACTCAGGTTCGGCAAAGCTCACACCGTAGTGTTGGGCAAGACGGGTAACCGAGGTAAATGGGAATATACGGTTGACTAAGGTAACCATGCGATCAAGTGACAAATCCTCTCGAGGTGCGTCACGTAATTTTTCAATGCGTCTAAAGGGATAGCAAACACGGGAATTCGGCCCCTGCATTTCAACAACGTTTAGGTTGTCATAGCCATATGGAAAGAAAGACTCTGGATGTGTGGGCTTGATGTGATAAC
>QXZU01000074.1 GCA_009886205.1 K189A clade bacterium
AATTTGGTGTCAGTTGTTTTCTGAGCCTGCGGGCGGATCTGACCTTGCGGCCCTGCGCACGAAAGCAGAGCGCGATGGTGATGACTGGGTGATTAATGGCCAGAAGATCTGGACCTCGGGCGCGCATTATTCTGACTACGGTATTATTGTTGTGCGCACAGACCCTAACGTTGCTAAGCACAAAGGCTTGAGCTATTTCTTCTTGGATATGAAATCTCCAGGGGTAGAAATTAAGCCGATTAGACAGCTTACTGGTGGCGCTAACTTCAACGAAGTTTACTTTACCGATGTACGTATTCCAGATAGTCAGCGTTTGGGCGAAGTAGGCCAAGGTTGGCAGGTGGCTTTGACGACATTGATGAACGAGCGCGCCTCTATTGGTGGCGGTAGTTCAGCTGTGAATGTAGACATGGCTTACCGCATTGCTAACGAAGTGATGATTGACGACAAGCCTGCCATTGAAGACGGCGCGGTGCGTGCGAAGTTGGCTAACTGGTATGTGCAAGAGTCTGGTCTGCGTTTTACCGGTTATCGGTCAATGACAGCGATTTCTCGTGGCGAGATTCCTGGACCAGAAAACTCCATTGGTAAGTTGGTGGGAGCACCGAAGAACCAAGAGATGGCTTCTTTCTGCATGGACCTGTTAGAAATGAGTGGTGCTATTTGGGACGACGAAATGTCCAAAGAAGCAGGCATTATTCAAATGAACTACATGGGTGCGCCCGGCTTACGTATTGCCGGTGGTACTGATGAGATTATGGCCAACATCATCGCGGAACGCGTGTTGGGTATGCCGCAAGAGCCTCGCATGGATAAGGGTATGCCATTTAGTGAAGTGCCTACTGGCAGCAACTAAAAGGGTAGAGCCTCTGTAGAGGTTTGAGGTAAGTAAAAAAGGCGTTCTTTAGGACGCCTTTTTTTTGGGCTTTTTTTGTGAGACTTTTCAGGCTTTTTGAGACTGCTTGGCCAGTCGTCTTTGTGCTGTTTGGTCCTTTTCAGCGCTGGCTCGTGCCAGGGCGCTGTTACAGATTGGCCTAGTCCAGCAACTCTATAACGTCGCCCTGGGCAAAGGTGCCGGGTGTTTCTATGCTCACATAGGCGCCCAAGTTGCCGCCATTTTCTTTGACCAAGTGACGCATTATTTTTGCGTCTTTGGGCAGGTCGTCAAAGCCGTGGGTGGTCATGACACAACGTGGGCATGGCATTTCAAATTTAATCACGGCGCTGCCAATTTTGGCACGTCGGCCCATCCACTGGTTTTCTGGAAAGCCGTTTGCGTCTATATCTGTGAGGTCCAGCAGAATGTTGGGGCGGAAACGTCTGACATCGAAGTTTGATTCACCGCCTGCGGCGGCGGCCACTTCGTTCAAGTGAATTAGGCTTGCCTTGCTCATAATCAGTATTGGAAAAGCGTCAAAATAACTGCCGGGGGGCGATTCATACTTCAGCACTTCCTCGGGAAATAGCGATACATCTGGCAACGGTTCGTCAGGGTTGCGTGCAAAAATTTCTCTGTAGTAGGCCTCTACATCAACATTCTCGTCCATGGGCGGACGCAGATAATGTTCCAACTGGTCCTCCGGCAGTATTGGCCACAGGCTGACAGGCGATCCCACGGCCTCGGAGAGTACGGTGTTTATATCCGCATCTGAAGAGGTGACAACCTGGCCGTTTGCTAAGGTGATGCTGACTTTAGGCGATATGTTCTGCTCATTGGGTTCGCTGGCAAAGGCCGGTGTCATGGACATCAGCTGGGGGAAGCGTTTGCCGCCCTTAATGCCGCCGCGCTCTTCATCTTTAAGCGCCCACGCACGGTCACCGGGTATGCCGCGCTTAGTCATTAACGCGCTAGTTAAAGAGTGGCCCTTCATGCTTTTTACGGGGTAGCGAAATATGTCGGTGATAGTGGCGGGCATTGAAGGTCCTTTTTATGTTTGTTCGGTTTTTGCTTCTTGAGCTTTTGAGCCGGCGCTGGTTCTAGAGTTAACTCTGCGATGGACGCCGGTCCGATTTAATGTTGAGTTAGTGATTCGCCAGTTAGCTCACCGACCAATACCTGGGTTTTATCCAATATGCGGGCGACTAAGGCATGGGCAGTGGAAGAAAACTTGAAGCCCATTGCGCTTGCCGAGGAAAGATCAATGATGGGCGGGGTTAAGTCCCATTCATTGTGGGCTACTTCAATGCGCCGCTGAATGCGTCGAAAGTGCGCCCTTTGGGTTAATCTGCCTTCTGCCTCCAACTGTAGAATAAGCCGGTCCAGTAATGGGCTGATTTCGTTTCTCGCTAGCGTGACCTTGTGCATAAGCTTTCACCAGTTTGACCTTTTCTTCATTCTGGACTTTGCAGAGAGATATGCCAACCTTTGGCTGGGCTGTACTTTTATCGGCTGTTTATTTGGTCAGTTGCGGCGGCTGCTATTTGGCTAGTCGAATTTGCTTGGGTTAAATTTCTCGATAGTCCTGCAAAACTTCATTTGCGCCAGCGTTGAGTAGTGCCTGTGCGTCGTTACTGCCGCTGAGTACACCAATACAATACATGTTCAAATCTTTGCCGGCCTGCATATCTAGTGCGCCGTCGCCCACCATTGCGCTGTGCTGGGCTGAACAATTCAGTACATCTAAATTCGCCTGCAGGTGACGCACGTCGGGCTTTAAATGAACGGTGTCATCTCTAGCATGCAGAGCATCGACATAGTCATCTAGGTCGGGAAACATCTGTAGCACTGCGGCTCGGCAGTTGCGCGTGACTATACCCAGCTTTATGTTTTGCTGTCGCAAGGCGGTGAGTTTACTGCGCGCCTGAGAGAAAAGGTTTGTGGTTTGCGCCGCTGCAACTTCTATATCAATAATGCGCTGGTGGCTGGCGGCTTCAAACTCATCCGCCTGTTTGTGTTGGTTTTGCCCACGCATCCAAGCGCTGGTAGCAGTGATGATTTCAACAATATATAGGTCCGCGTAGACATCTGCGGGTGTTTGAGTGGCGGCTGCCATTGCTGCAATTTGGCGGCGCATGTCTGCTAAATCGAGGTTGGGTGCCAGGGTGCCATCAAAGTCAAAGAGAATGGCTTGGAATTGGGCGGGTCGGTTATTGGCCAAAATGGACGGCTCGCTTATGGTTTGTTGTTTAAATGATCGGACTGCTCTGAGTGGTCAGAATGATCTGGGTCGTTTGTTGAATGGTCTATTGAGTGGTCTATTGAATCGTCTATGGAATCGTCCTGGTTCCGCCTATTGGCCCAGCGTTCTTCATGGGTGTCTGCTATGCGCTGACGAAACCGCTGTAGTCCTATACGCCCTGCGATGAGTGCGCTCACACCCACCACTAATGGGTAGGCTTGAGATTCCACCCAAGAGGCTGAGTTCAGGTCTAGGTGAATTGCCGCCAAGGTGCCACAAGATGCGGCCACGGCCATGACCGAGAACGTCATTAAGTAAATGCCAATGGCCAAAATCATGGGCAGCCACAGTTTGTGTAGCGCCGAAGATTGGCTGAGGTCTAAGGTGAATACGGCTATAAGTGCCAGTACTGCGCCGGCTACGCGAAATTGAGTTTGCTGCATTAAACTAAGTGCTTCTCTTAATAAAAGTTAAAAGTTAAAGGTTAAAAGGTAAGGGTAAAGATTAAGGGCTAAAGGCAATAGTTAGGAAACCAGGCCCAGTTGGCCGCCCTCCATTTTAATATTTTGGCCGTGAATAGCATCGGCTTGGGGTCCACATAAAAAGGCCACTAGACCGGCTACCTCTTCGCGTCGAGAAATGCGTCTTATGGGAATGTCTTTTGCCACATGGGCTTCGATCTCGTCCCAGTTACTGCCCCAACCCTGCTCTAGGCCACGTTGCATATAGCCTGCTTGTACCTCGGGTGTGAGAATCATGCCTGGAGAAACCAGGTTTACGCGCACGCCTGTGCCAGCGACTTCTTTGGCGAGGCTCACGGTCATGGTGGCCAGTGCGCCTTTGGCTGAGTAGTAGCCGGGGTTGCGTGAATTGGGGCTGGTTGAACCCACTGTGCCAAGATTAATAATGCGTCCCCAGCCATTGGCGATAAGGCTAGGCAACATGCCTTCGATCAGGCGCTGGGCTGACAGTACATTCTTTTGGTAGGCAACAATCCACGGATCTTCCTCAGCGTCTTTGCCGTCACCCTTAGGTTGCCAGCGGCTAGGGTCTGCTGCGCCGTAATTATTGATCAAGATGTTTACCGGATAATCTGCGCAAGCTTGCAGCAACGCCTGGCAACCGCTTTGGCTGACAATGTCGCCACTGACCGCAATGCCACCGCCCAGCTCTTCTACTGACGCCTGTGCTTGACTCATAGTCATGCCGTGAACCAGCACCTGCGCGCCTTCATTCAGCAGGGTTTGAGCGATAATTTGCCCGGTGCCTCTGTGACTGCCGGTGACTAATGCGGTCTTGTTTTCTAGATCTAAATTCATGAAGTACCTTACCAATTTGCGCCAGCGTAACCCTACCAGATGCGGTGGCGTGTTGGGGACACTGATGAGCTTACGGCTAATTTTGCGGGTCTTTGCCAGAGATTGTCCACCTGTGCTCTGCACTCCTGTGGCACACTGACGCCGTGGAAATTCAATCAATCATCATTTTTCTCTTCGTCATTTTATTTGGCAGTTATGTCCAATCCGTGGCCGGTTTTGCCATGGGGATGACTATTGTGGCGGTGGTCGGTGGCCTGCGTTTGCTGGATATTCCAACCCTGGCGGCGGTCGTCAGTTTGATGACCATTGTAAATACTACGTTTTCTTTGCGCGGCCAGCTGCAACACGTGCACAGGCGTTTACTGTTTTGGATTGGCTTGGGGCAATTGCCGGGCATTTTCATTGGTCTTTGGTTATTGGGTTACTTGGATGCTGAGGACAGTCGCACCTTGGAGCTGTGTCTGGGTATTTTCATTACCGTAGGCGGGCTGGCCATGACCATTCGCCCGCGCGCTATGAAAGAGGTGTCCGGCGGATTTTTTGCCTGGGTCAGCGGTTTGCTGGGCGGTCTTTTGGGCGGCATGTTCTCGGCCAGTGGGCCCGTACTGGGGTGGTTTGGTTACAGCCAGCCGTTAGCCGTGAATGTTATTCGAGCCACCTTGCTGAGCAGCTTCTTTATGACCACGTCCACGCGCACTTTGGTGGTGGGCGTGCAGGGCGGCCTAACGGAGACCGTTTTAACTTATGCTGCGCTGGGCGTGCCGGCGGTGCTGCTGGGTGCTTGGCTGGGAAAGGCGTTTCCGCCTTTGGTCAGTGAAGATGTGTTGAAGCGTGGCGCGTTTTTCATTTTATTGCTCATGGGTGTTTGGATTTGCTTTAGTGCCCTGCAGCCGCTCCCTACCTCATAATTTTTTGGTTGAGCGCCAGTAGTTGAGCGTGTGGCGAGTTAGAACACTGGCCCTTGCTTAAGGTCCCTTGAATGCAGATGATAGGCGCACTTTCATGAAGCTGTTGGAGGCCGTTGCTGGCGCCCGGATGTCTGAATACGATTCCATAAGACCTTTTCTTGATCACGAAGTGCCGAGTGTTATTCAGCGCTTAGTGAACTCCCCTGAGTTAGCCGTGGCTGCCAGTGAGCTTGCTATGCCCAGATTATTGGCCAACAACATGGCTGGCCAGACGTTAACGCGGCTACTGCTGCTGTATAAAACCCGTGGCCTGAAGACTATTCGAGATTGCCAAAAGCTGGTGACCCACTATTTTGATCAGGTTGTTGCGCGGTCCATTGATAACCTTTCTGTTAGCGGCCTAGAGCACCTAGATCCAAACAAGCCCTATTTATTTATCTCTAACCATCGCGATATTTTGATGGATTCCAGCCTGATTAATTATCTTATTCAGCAAGCGGGTCATGACACTTGTCGCATGGCGGTTGGGGATAATTTACTCTCCAATAGTTTAGCCGCAGACTTAATGCGTTTGAATAAGAGCTTTATTGTTGAGCGCGATGTAGAGGGTATGCGTGCTTATTACCGCGCGCTGACCAGAACCAGCGGCTATATCCGTCACTCGCTCAGCGAGGGGGTTTCGGTTTGGATTGCTCAGCGCGAAGGTCGCGCTAAAGATGGCTTTGATAGAACCGACCCAGCGTTGCTAAAAATGCTTTTGCTTGCCTATCGCAATGAAGAGTCGCCAATATCTGCATTGTTAGCGCAGGCGCAAATTGTGCCGGTGTCGGTTTCTTATGAGGTGGATCCCTGCGGGACTAAAAAGGCGGAAGAGTTGGTTGCTATTGCGCGTGACGGCGAATACCAAAAGGCTGAGCACGAAGATTTGCAAAGCATGATTCTTGGCTTAATGGGTTACAAAGGCCGGGTGCATCTAAGTTTTGCTCGCCCCATAGATAATGTGGGTGATGTTGAGCAATTGACTGAGCGTTTAGATAAAGACATTGTGTCTAATTACCGCACTTTCCCAACTCATAGATATGCTGCAAAAACGCTGGCCGGTAGCCAAGACAGAGAAGATGTCAGCACAGACAAAGCGCTGGTTGCACTGAAGGCTGATTTGGCCGCCTGCGGCGATGACGAAAAAATCAACTTGCTCCAACAGTATGCCAATGTTTGGGAGAATCGCAAGGCCTTGGGTATAGATTAAAAGCCGGTTTTGGTTTGGTTAATTTGCCGTTTGAGTAGTCGATTTAGTTAATATCATTCACTTGTCAGGCGAAGGAAAAACTACAGATACATCAGTGGTGGTTCGTCTAACATTGACATTTGTTCGCGTAGCGCTAGTACGTGGTAGGACCAATAATTCACGGAATCAAAGGTGGGGAATGCCACTGGAAATGCTGGGTCTTCCCAACGTCGGGCAATCCATGCCGCGTGATACATAATGCGCAGGGTGCGCAAAGGCTCAATGAGTTTTAACGTGCGCACGTCAAAATCATAAAAATCGTTGTAGGCATCTAAGATAGTCGCCAGTTGTCCGGTTTGTTCAGCGCGGTCGCCGTTTAACAGCATCCATAAGTCTTGAATGGGTGGCCCCATAAGACAGTCGTCAAAATCTACAAAATGCGGTGTTTCGCCGCGCCACAAAATATTGCCCATATGGCAGTCGCCATGAATTCTGATGGAGGGCAAATTTTCCATCTCGCTCATCATCGGCTCAATGTGTTTGAGCAGATGTTCGGTCACCGATGCGTATGCCTCTTCCATTTCCAATGGCAAAAAATTGTTTTCCAGCAAAAAATTTCTGCTGTTGGTGCCCAAGTGTTCATGAGTAAGGGTGATGCGGTGCTCAAACTTTTGCTGGGCGCCCACAGCGTGCAGTCGGGCTATGGTTCTGGACAACACTTCTAGGTCGTCCTGATTTTCTAAGTTGGGCGCGTGGCCACCTTGGCGGCGGAAAATAGCGAATCGAAAATCTGCGTGGTTGAATACGGTGGTGCCGTCAATTTGCATAGGCGGTACGACCGATATTTCGTCATCGAATAGCCCTTGGGTGTACGCGTGTTCCTCAGCAATGGCTTCATCAGTCCAGCGATTGGGCCGATAAAATTTGGCAATAACAAATTCGCCGCTTTCTAAGCCCACCTGATACACGCGGTTTTCGTAGCTGTTTAGTGCAAGCAGGCTGCCGGTGGGTTCAATGCCGACACTTTCGATGGCGTCCAAAATCGTATCTGGGCTGAGGGCGTCGTAGGGGGCCGTGTTGTTTGGATTTGCTTGCATGAGCGCACTGTAACAGCCAGCCTGATTATTCCGAACCATTAACTGGTTTTGTCGCCGGACTAATGCGGTAATCATCTGTTCAGGCAGCACGCAAACCAGCCCTTGAAGCAGTGCTTATAGTAGTTCCTATAGCAGCACTTAACGCCGCGCTGTCTCAGCGGCAACTAGATGGCTCGAGTGGCGCACCACAAATCTACCTGCCGTACTCCGGCCCTACGCAGCAGCTGCACAATGTGACGAGCTGTTGTGCCGGTGGTGAGTACGTCATCTACCACTGCGACATGCTGGCAGTTTATTGCCTTGGCTGGTTGGCGAAGTGTGTAGGTGTCTTTTGTCAGTTTTAGCCGCTGTGCTCTGGTTTTTTGCCGTTGTGGCGGGCCGTATTTTCTTCTTAGTAGGTTGGCTTTGACAGGGATATTGGTTTCACGGCTCAGCATTGTGGCCAATATCTGCGCATGATCGAAGCCTTTTAACAGCCGATGTTGCCACGCGATTGGTGTTGGAATTAGGTATTGGGGCAGCGGTTTGCGCAAACCATAGGTGGCGTTAATCATTTGCAGCATTGTTTGCGCGAGTGCTTGGCCTTCCCTGATGTTTTTTTGAAATTTGAATCTGTGTAATAAGTAGGCGGCCTCTTTGTCGTGCAGCAGGGGTACCACGGCTTGGTCCACCAGAGGGGCATTTATACACGGTCCGCAGTGGCGGGCGTCTGATTGTTGCAGAGGTATGCCACAGGAGGTGCATGGATTGAGGTTGTAGGGCAAAGCCAGTCGACAATAGGGGCATAGGTGATCTGGTGGCGCGGGCGTCAGTATTTGCTCACAAAGCGCGCATGTGTCTGGCAGCAAGGTGTTGTAAATGGCGTGAACAATGGTTGCGGTGAGTTTTTTCGCTGTGGAGTTTCGCTGCATTTTGTATCTCGTCTTTTGCCTCTAATCTCTTTCATCTAGTCTTTTTGCCTCAAATCTTTTGCTTCAAATCTTTTGCCTCAAGAGAAAGGCGTAGGGGTCTTGTGAGGATTTTTTTCGCTTGGGTCGAAGTGTCTGTTGAAGTGGTTTTGCGACCTCACTGTTCGCTACAGCCCTTACGCAAGTTATAGCGTTGAGTTGCAGGGATTGCTGTGCGCGATTGCCCCAATACTTGACCTACAGTCGCCTCTGGCGGGCAGGTGTAGTGATTTCAGTTGGTGGATAGGGGTTCAATTCCATTGATCGCAGCGGACAGCAGCGCAGGGTTTGGCAGGGGATTACTTAGCTGTTATGTGGGCGTGAATGGCCCGTTGGGCGAGCGTTGCTTACCTAAACCGTCGAAGTCAAAACCTTTCAGGTTAAATCAATCCATCCCAATGGCCGGGTTGGAAGAGGGTAATAGAGCCCGCAGTAGGGACCCGGTAGTCATAGGCGATACCGGTATTCAGGGATACTCGGAACCGCGCGCGGTCCACTACGTCGTCCAATCCAGACAACCATTCGAATAAATTTATGACTGGTATTTCGTTAATAATTACGGGCCCTGGATCGGGTAGCGTACATTCCACAAGCCGAGCATCGATAAAGCGAAAGATAGTGGTTTGGTAAAGTAGTTCTAGTTCGCCACTGTACACCTTGCGGGTTTTTTCTGGCTCACCGAGTATCTCCAGGACTTCATTTACGGTCATGGTAAAAGTTAAATTTTCGATACCTTGGTGTGGGTATATTTTCGGTTGGTGAAACAGGCTGATGTCTAATACTTATCTGAATTTATTATGAAAAAAGGTTAGTACGCAAAGAGTCACATGACTAGACTCTACGGCTTAAATTAGAGGGATTGTACGTTGGATTATCAAGCACAAGACAAAGACGCAGCGTTTCTGCTCTTTGATGTATTTCACGCAGATGAAAGCTGGGCTCAGATTGAAGAATTTAGCGCGTTAACGCCAGATTTGGCTCGCGCAATTTTAGCTGAAAGCGGCCGTGTTGCTTCCCAAGTTTTAGCGCCCTTGAATGAGATAGGCGACACTCATGGTTGTGAGTGGAATGACGGTGAGGTGACTACACCGCCCGGGTTCAAAGAAGGCTTCAGTGAGCTTACCCAAGGCGGCTGGTTGGGCCTTTCGGGTAATCCCGCTTTTGGCGGCCAAGGTATGCCTAAGAGTTTGGGCTGCTTGGTTGAAGAGATGTTTTGGGCGGCCAACAGCAGCTTGTATTTATACGGCACGCTGACTGTGGGCGCTTGCCTGTGCTTGGATGCTCACGGCAGCGCTGAGCAAAAGCAGACCTATTTAGAAAAGCTTTATTCCGGAGAGTGGACTGGCGCTATGGCTTTGACCGAAGCGCATTCGGGTACTGACCTTGGCATTATGCGTACCAAGGCCGAGCCGCAAGCGGACGGCTCATACAGCATCACCGGTACAAAGATTTTCATTACCGGTGGTGAACACGATATGGCCGACAATATTGTGCACCTGACCTTAGCGCGAATTCCTGATGGCCCTGCGGGCAGCAAGGGTATTTCGCTGTTTATTGTGCCGAAATATCTACCTAATGCTGATGGCAGTTTGGGTGAGCGCAATACCATGGGCAGTGGCTCTCTTGAACACAAAATGGGCATTCGCGGCAGCGCCACCTCTGTCATTAATTACGATGGCGCGAAAGGGTTTTTGCTGGGCGAAGAGCATCAAGGTTTGGCCGGCATGTTCACCATGATGAACTACGAGCGCTTGAGCGTTGGCTTACAAGGTTTAGGTTCTGCTGACCTTGCCTATCAACTGTCTGCGCGTTACGCCCGTGACCGCATTCAAGGTAGGTCAGTGGCCGGGCCGCAAAACCCGGACGCCGCTGCAGACTCCATTCTTGTTCACCCTGACGTGCGACGCATGCTGCTCACTCAGCGTGCTTACGCTGAAGGTTGTAGAGCTTTTGCCCTGTACGTGGGTATGCAGTTGGATGAAGCCAAGTACAACAATAACGAGCGTGCCGGTCGTATCAGTGAATTGCTGACGCCGGTTGTGAAGGCGTTTTTGACGGACAAGGGTTTGGACGGCGCAGTGATGGGCCAGCAAGTGCTGGGCGGTCATGGCTTCATCAAAGAATGGGGCTTGGAGCAAATTGTTCGTGATGCACGCATTGGTCAAATCTACGAAGGGGCCAATGGTATTCAGGCGTTAGATTTGGTTGGCCGAAAAATTATGCGCGATGGCGGCGGCTTAATGCTGGAGCTGATTGCACAGATGAAGACAGCTGATGTTGATGAAGCTTATAAAGCTGAGTTGATAGAAGCCTGTGATCGACTAGCGAGATCTACACAATCTATTGTCGCTCGTGGCAAAAACGACCCGCACCTGCCAGGCGCTGTTTCTGTGGACTATTTGGATATGGTCGGTATGACTATGTGTGCTTGGGTTTGGGCGTTAATGGCTAGCCGCGCACCGGATGACGATTTTGGTGTGGCGAAGAAAGCCACTGCGCGTTATTTCTATGATCGACTGCTGCCTAAGACTTTGGGCTTGGAGCGCAGTATTGAAGCGGAAGCTGATGCGGTAATGGAAATGCCTCAGGGATTGTTCAGTCCCGCTTAATTAGCTGAGATTGAACGAAAAAGGCCGCAACGTGTTACGGCCTTTTTTTTGCCTGTTGTCCTGTAGGTTTAGTCAGAGCAAAGACGGTGCGTGTTTTAGCTTCTTTTACCTAATTTCTGGGGAATACCCAAGGGTGAGATGCCGACAAGCCGCCGTCTACGGGTACAGCCTGACCATTCACATAAGACGCTCTGTCGCTGAGTAGGAAGCAGGCCATTTCGCCTATTTCGCTGGGTTCGCCAAATCGTTTAGTTGGATTGATCTGACCGATCTTTTCTTCTTTACCTTTCTCCCGGGCTAAATCAAATGTCGGTTTGGTCATGCCGGTTTCAATAAGGCCGGGGCAAATGGCATTAATACGTACACCGGTGCCATAGGTTTGATAAGCGGTTGTTTGCACAATGCTCACTACGCCGGCTTTACTGGCTGAATAATCTACCCCGCCAGCGTTGGCTCTTAGTGCGGCTACCGATGCAGTACATACAATTGCGCCGCTACCCTGCTTAACAAAGTGGGGTACTGTGTGTTTAACCGCTAAAAATACGCCGATGGTATTCACGCCTAAGGTTCGCTGCCAATCTTCTACGGTGAGTTCGGTGACGCTTTTGCCGCCGCCGGAGACGCCAGCGTTGGCATAAATGCCGTCAATGCCGCCGTATTCGCTGACGCATTTTTCGACAAAATTGATTACCGACGTTTCATCGCTGACATCGGCTTGTACCGCGATGGCTGTGCCGCCTGCTTGAGTGATCTCAGCGACCGTCTCTTCAACGCCATCGGTGAGGTCTACACAAACTATCTGAGCGCCATAACCGGCAGCCAATTTGCTGGTGGCGCGACCAATACCGCTACCGGCGCCTGTAATGATAATTCTCTTGTTCTCTAACACTTTTATTCTCCCTGCCAAAATGAGCGGCCAATTAGTCTAAGGAGGCTAGCTCGGTGCATCGTGACCCATGTCGCGCATACACAAAATTCTTTCCTCTTCCGCGTAACCCAACAGTATCGGATGCTCACCCTCTTTATGAGTCAGTGAGCTGGCGGCGTCTACCATGGCCATGAAATCTTCGTCTGGAGCATTGGTCTCACCCGCTTGTTTGAAGATTAAGGTGGTGGCGTTACTCAGATGCCCGCGCAGATTCGTATTTGCACTCTTATCTATATCGTTAACTACGCCGTCGCCGGGGTCGGCGTTTTCGAGGTGCGTGACTTCCACACCTCGCGGCAGCCAACCCTGGGCGTAGGCGAATTCTCTAATGGCCTCTGGTTGCTCAATAGATAGTTTCACCTAGCGGATCGCAACGGGGTTGATTACCGCTTGTACCGCGCCGACAAATCTAGGCGTGCCTAAAACAAAGAGAAATTCGTTGGCGTTATCTGCCGCCAAAGCGCGTGTGTCCATATTTTCTAATATGTAAATGCCGTTCTTGGCCAGTAGTTCTGGGTGCACTGGGAATAGCATGGTGGCGTCCTCAGACGGTAGAACTTCCAAGGCCCAAGTGTCAGCGCCAACGGCTACAACGCCTAAGCTGGCTAAGTAACGTGCGCCCTCTAAACCTAGTCCTGGCGCACTTGCCATAAAGGCCTCTGGATCACTGTCCATGACGTTAAGCCAGCCAGTGTGGAACAACACAACGTCGCCAGCTTCAATGGTGATGCCGGCAGCTTTTGCTGCCGCGTCAATCTCAGCCTTATTAAAGGCTGTGCCCGCTGGCAAAATATCGGTTTTCATGAGCTTGGCTATGTCTAACAGCACGCCTCTGGTCGCTACTGGCGGCAGACGGTCTATAGACAATTTGGTCAGACCTGAGGGTGTGACAAAGTCGCTGGCCATATGACCGTTGTAGTACTGGTGATTAACACCCATGTGACCTAAGCCATCAATTTGGCTGCCTATACCCATCCAGATGTGCATAAGGTCGTCGTTGCCTGTGGCTTTGTTGCTGCCTAAAGGCGTCCCCATACCATCGTCTAATTGCAGAATAGTCATTGAGTAACTGCGTGGTGGGTAGGCGGGTGACGTTGGGCCTGTTTCAACGCCTAACGCATAAGTTTTACCGGTCTTAACAAGCTGGGCAGCGAGTTTGGTTTTTTTCTCAGAAAGCTCGTTCATGGCGCCCAAGGTGTCATCAGCGCCATATTTTGAGGGGTACCAATTATCTTCTGCAAACACAGGTGTGGTTAGGCTAGATAATGCGAGGGTTAGGGCCAGTGCTGTAGCCACTTTTTTACTTGTATCAATCATTGAAAGTTCTCTCCCGATTTCATTCTTGTACGTAGTTAGTTGTAGTTAGTTTTAGCTAGTTTTAGTTAGTTGCGGTCAGTAAGTTGTTCCCAATTAGTTGTTGGAATTTGCTCTTTTCAGTGCGTTTTTGCAAACACAGGCAAGTACACATTATTGCCGGGTCTCATCAACGAGCGCTAGCGCCTCTAAAAGTAATTGGTAGATGCCACCAAAAGAGCCATTGCTCATGATCACTACATGGCGTTTGCGCTGACCCTTTTTAGGTGTGCCTTTGACAATATCCTTAACCAAATTTGGCACATTGTCTGCCATCTTTGCGGGTACAACACAGTGGTTAATGATTTCGCCTAAGTCCCATTTTATGTTTTCGCCCCTGAACCAAATCACCTGATCTGCGGCGGCGCAGCAGGTGCAAAGGTCGTTGCTCAACGTGCCTAACGACATGGTGTGCGTGCGGGGTTCAATGACCGCCAAAATTTCCTCATTACCTACTTGCTTGCGTAAGCCTTGTAGCGTTGTCCGTATGGCGGTGGGGTGGTGGGCGAAGTCATCATAAATAACGGTGTGCTCATTCTCGAAAATCACCTCTAAGCGGCGCTTTACACCCTTAAACTCGCCAAGGGCTTGGATGCAAATGTCCGTTTGAATGCCCACATGGCGGGCGGCGGCGATGGCATTGAGCGCGTTATTTATATTGTGCTCACCAATTAATGACCAAGTAACCCGACCCTGTGCCGCCTCGTTGAGGTGTACGTCAAAAGCGCTGCCGTCCGCTTCGGCATTGGCCACGGTCCAAGTGTCGCTGTTATCTAGCTCAAATTCTTTTTTGCTGGTTTTTTGGCCTACGCGCGAGACAGGGGTCCAACAACCTCTATTAAGCACTTCGTTAATATGCTCGCTGGCACTAGGGGCAATGACCAAGCCTTCGCTCGGTATTGTGCGCATAAGTAAATGGAATTGGTCTTGGATTGCACCTATATCTGGGAAAATGTCTGCGTGATCAAATTCCAGATTATTCAATATCAAGGTGCGCGGTTTGTAGTGCACAAACTTAGATCGCCGATCAAAGTAGCTGGTATCGTACTCGTCCGCTTCAACGACAAAGAACGGGGTTTCGCCCAAGCGAGCTGATTGCTCAAAGTTACCCGGCGCGCCGCCGATCAAGAAGCCTGGCTTTAACCCTGCATATTCAAGTATCCACGCCAGTAAGCTGGCGGTAGTGGTCTTGCCATGTGTGCCAGCAACCGCAAGCACCCAGCGGTTTTTCAGCACCGTATTGCCCAGCCATTCAGCGCCGGATGTGTAGGGGAGCCCTTTGTTTAAGACGTACTCTATGGCCGCATTACGCCGGGGTAAGTTTGCGTTACCTACAATGATTTGGTCTGGAATGGGATCTAACTGATCTGGGGAAAACCCCTCATGGACCTCTATTTCTGCTGCGGCCAGCTGGTCGGACATGGGCGGATAAATGGCGTTGTCGCTGCCACTGACGATGTAACCCATTTCCTTTGCGAGCAGGGCTAAGCTGCCCATGAGTGTGCCGCCGATGCCTAAAAAGTAGAGACGTTGTTGCATTAGTTTTGGGTTCCGTGCCTGTTTGTAGCGCTGTGAATCAATGAGTGCTTAAAGTGTCGTTTAGCTAAGGCCAGTACAATTAAGCCTAACCTAAGTGTGGTAGAACTACTTTATCAGTTGTTGCCTACCGCAACTTGACTTAGAGCGAATGTTAGAAGGAGTAAGACCAACGCAAGGCTGCTCCCCAGAATCATATGTATCTCTAATGCTCGGCTAAAAATGAAGCCAAACACCGCCGTGCTCCAAACGAGAATTATGATGGCTATATTATTGAGTAAATCGAGTCCGGCGAGCTTTGCCAGGCTAATGGCAATGGCGACAAATATATTGAGCAATAGGTCGCAGCCAAAATAGGCGGTCAAGGTTTGGCTCAGCCTTGCAGATTTACCCACCATGGCCAGAAGTCCGGCCAAGATTACAGATAACGCTGCCAGATTGATGACAATGGTGGCCGCTACGTTGAAAAAACTTTTGTCGCCCAATGCCAAGGAGATGCCCAGGCTGACTAGGATGTTGGCCAGGGCTACTGCGGCGAGCAAGTTGCTGTTCGCGGGTACCGTTTCTGGTCCGTCTTGGAGGCTGGTAATGCGCCAAAAGATAGAAAAAATTGCCTGCATATTATTTTTCTTAGTTTTAGTGCGGGAAATTGTCGCACAAATTTGCTGGTTCGCGGACAATTGGCGCTCATAGATTATTTTCTGGATGCTACATGCCCAAGCCCAATGCGTTTTATGCCCAATCTGGCGGCGTCACCGCTGTAATTAATGCGTCCGCCTGCGGTGTGTTGGAAACAGCAAGCGCTCACAAAGATCAGATTGGTAAAGTTTACGCTGGTCGCAACGGCATTATTGGTGCGTTGCAGGAAGAATTGATTGATACCTCTAAAGAATCGAAGAAGGATATTGCCGGACTGCGCAGCACACCTGGCGGTGCTTTTGGGTCGTGCAGATTCAAGCTTAAATCTCCAGAAGAGGACGCGCGGGAATATAACCGCCTAATTGACGTCTTCAGTGCACATAATATTCGCTACTTTTTTTATAACGGCGGGGGCGACTCTCAAGATACCGCCAATAAAGTGGCTCAGGTCAGTCGCCAAAGAAAGTACCCGCTGCAATGCATTGGTATCCCTAAGACCGTAGACAACGATTTACCCTTTACCGATTGTTGCCCTGGCTTTGGCTCAGTGGCGAAGTACGTTGCCACCTCAACTCGCGAAGCGGCACTAGATGTAGCCTCCATGTGCGAGTCTTCAACTAAGGTGTTTGTCTTGGAAGTGATGGGACGTCACGCAGGATGGATTGCCGCGGCCAGCGCGCTGGCGCAAACCAATGAGGGCGATGCACCGCATATTATTCTTTTGCCGGAAGTACCCTTTCAAAAGCAGGCTTTTTTACGCAAAGTTAAGGAGACTGTGGAGGCCAAGGGCTATTGCGTGATTGTGGTTTCTGAGGGTGCGCGTTATGCAAACGGTACTTTTCTTGGCGAATCTGGCGGGGGTAAAGATGCTTTCGGCCACACTCAGTTGGGTGGCGTTGCCCCTACTGTCGCGGCCATGATTAAAGACAAGTTGGGCTACAAATTCCATTGGGCGGTATCTGATTATTTGCAGCGTGCGGCGCGTCATATTGCGTCGGCCACCGATGTTGAGCAAGCCTACGGGCTAGGTAAGGCAGCAGTTGAGTTTGCCCTAGCGGGTAAAAGCGCAGTGATGCCCACTATTGTTCGCACCAGCGACAGCCCCTACAAGTGGAAGATTGGCGAGGCCAAGCTGGCCAAAGTAGCGAATGTTGAAAAATTTATGCCCAAGAGCTACATCAGCAAGGACGGCTTTGGTATCACCCCGCGTGCACGCAAGTATTTGGCGCCGCTCATAGCCGGGGAAGACCACCCTACCTATAAGGAGGGTTTGCCAGTGTATGTGACTTTGAAAAATCAGTTAGTGGCAAAGAAACTGCCTGAAAAGTGGTAGTGGCGTTTTAGCTGCGCCGTTTGCATCTGTAGCGCTTGGCTGCAGACTAAGAGTGCGGGGCTAAATGCTGGTATTTTGCTGCGTTGGCTGCCGTCTGGAGGGACGGCACCAATATCGCGAGTCAGCGCATACTACTTTTTGGCGTCTTCCGCGTAGGCAGCCATGGCTTGGCTGATTAGGTCTCGTGCTTCCGCTGCGTCGCCCCAGCGATCTAATTCTACCCATTTCTCGCTTTCTAAATCTTTGTAGTGGGCAAAAAAGTGCTCTATCTGATCTAGAGTGATCTTGGGTAGGTCTGTGACGTTGTGTACATCTTTATAACGTAGGGTCAGCTTGTTAGAAGGCACAGCGATCACCTTCTCGTCTTGGCCTGCCTCATCTTTCATGATCAACACGCCAATTGGTCGGCAGTTAATAACAGCGCCGGGCGTGATGGCCCGGGTGCTGGCGATCAATACATCAATGGCGTCGCCGTCGTCAGACAGTGTATTGGGCACAAAACCGTAGTTGCCGGGATAGCGCATGGAGGTGTAGAGAAAGCGATCTACAAATAGCGCGCCAGAGGTTTTATCCATTTCATATTTAATGGGCTCTCCGCCAACAGGCACTTCGATTACAACGTTGATGTCGTTTGGTGCGTCGTTACCGATGGGGATAGATTCAATGTTCATGTGGCGTCCTGTTACTGCTCAAAATTCAGAGGCGGCATTGTACCTATCCGCGGAAATAGAAAAAGCATTGCAGCGAAAAAAATGGGCGAATTAGCAGATTTTTTTCTTGCGAGATTTTGCGCTGTGTAAACGGCAACTTTCAGTTGGCTGTTTTTTCAATTTAGAAAGACCATTGGTCGTCTGTATTCCAGCGGATAGCCATTTCTGCATGGCTAATTTGGGGCCATAAGAGACACTGCCTTTGTCATTGAAGTAGTAGGACGCAGAATTATGATTATAGGCAGTTGCGCGTGTGGAAAGGTGGCCTACGAGGCCGACCAGCTAGATGGCCCTGTGGTCCATTGTCACTGCGATACTTGTCGCAAGGTCCATGCCAGCGCGTTTTCTTCAACCGCACGGGTTCAACGAGACCACTTTCGCTGGTTGCAGGGCCACGCATTGATCCGCAATTTTGAGTCCTCCCGCGGCAAGCGCCGTCATTTTTGTCGTTCCTGTGGCACTCACCTAATAGCTGAGTGGTCACATTTAGATTTCGTCATCCTGCGTATGGGTGCGGTAGATACTGACCCGAAAAGCTTGCCGTCTATGCACATTTGGTATGCCCAATCGCCCGCTTGGTTGCGCTATGGCGAAGAGTTACCTCATTATAGCCAAGGTCCTAAAAGTTCACTGATGACGCCTCTTAGAGTGGAGAGCGGGCCTGATAAATAACGGCTAGGGGTTAACTAGGGTTAACTAGGGTTTAGTTGGGGATTAGCTAGGGTGAAAGAGTGATGGTCAACGAAGAACAATTTTCATCTAAGGCAGTGGCTGCTCGTGCTCAGGTGCTGCGTGATGGCGGCGCAGATGTAAACCAAGTGGCGGACCTGTTGGCTAGGGCTGACAGCCAAGCGGCCAATTATGGTATTGGCATTATTTTGGACGGCCATGGTAGGCCCATGCCCACCTCGCCGGAGCTTATGGCACAAACAATGCGTGCTGGCGAAGAGGGCGCTGCCGCCACCTACTTAAGTTCAAAACCCCTTTACGCAGAACTGCTACAACAAGTTTTGAGTTGGCAACGTATCCCCAAACAATACTGGGATAACTTTTTGCTGGTGACCCCATCTGATGCAGGCACCGGCGCGGTTAACACTGCGGTGCAAATGTTTCTAATGATGAATTCTAAAATCTCCGCATTGGCGGTTGAGGAATTGTCTTGGCCGGTTTATCAGTCTATTGCAGCAAGCAATAGAATTGGCTTTGATTCTTACGCCTTGCAGGACGAAGCAGTGGTGGCGTCGAATTTGCTCACCGTGATGCAGGCCGCGCCTCACAATTCTACGGGGTATGTTTGCCCGCCGGGGATTATTCGCGCTAGGGCTGAAAGCTGTGCTGAATCAGGGCTGCCTATTATTTTGGATCGCGCTTACCCGGGTTTTGAAAATGCTGGAATGCTGGCTAGCCAGGGTTATGACGCGGTTATGCAGCGCAGCTGTGACCATTACCTTTTGCCTTTTTTGCAGGCCAACTGTTCTTTTGCGCTCGCGTTAAGTCCAACAAAAGCTTTTAGGTCCTTTACTTTGCGCCCTTGTGGGTTAACGCTGGTATACGAGCCAGATGAGCCAAAACGTAAGCTGTTGGCTGGGGCAATGAACACCATTAATCGCGGGCGCGGGTCAGCCTTTGAGCACCCTGCTAGTCGGGCTTTTATACGTAGCCTTGTAGAAAATCGCGCAGTATTAGAGCTTGAGCACGGGCAAACTTTGCAGCGCTTGGCTGACGCTCAAGCGTTGTGGCAAAAGTTGTTGCAAGGCCACCCTTTGGCCGCAGCGTTTTCGCCCCAATACGCTGGCATGTTTCGTAATCTACTGGGTTCAGAGGGGTGTGAGGAGGCGTTTTATCAAGCGCACATTTACCCCGTGCTTGCGGGTAATCGGTGCCGTATAAATGTTACGGGTATTCCGTTAGATGAAGACCAGGCGCAAGCTCATATAGATGTTTTTGCTCGGTTGCTGAGTCTTTAAACAGGTGTTTGCTGTAAATGTTTATTGGCAAAACTGATTCACGAAGACGGCTCACAGTTTCTCTGAGCGTTTCATCTGCTCTTTGGGGTCTTGTAGTTTTTATTCTTCTCAGTGCGGCACCAGCCACAATTTACGCAGCAGAGTTAGCGCCTTTTAGCTCTGACGGATGCAGTTTGTTTCCCGAGGGCAGTGGCGAAAACTCTGACCTTTGGTTGTCGTGTTGTCGGGCGCACGATTTGTCTTATTGGCGTGGCGGAACAAGAGCCGAGCGAAGGGCAGCGGATGACGCTCTGGAACAATGTGTCGCGGCTAAGGGCTACCCCAAAGTAGCGGCCTTAATGTCCATGGGTGTTTTTGTGGGTGGCACGCCATTTTTGCCGACGCCGTTTCGTTGGGGCTACGGTTGGCCGTATCCCAGAGGCTATGGGGTGCTTTCAACTGAAGAAGAGGCGCAGGTTGCCCGGAACTTGGGCCAGAAAACTCAACAGAAAACTCAACAGAAAGCGAAATAGAAAGACAAGCCAGAAATCTAACTTCACGACAAAAGCCAGAAAGGCAAATAAGCCACCGCCTGCGCAACTCTGGTCCCATTCCTTAAAGTATTCCCACAATCTGGATGCGAATAATGGCTAGGTTGTTTGGATATTTTGCTGGAAATAGCGAACTTTTT
>QXZU01000075.1 GCA_009886205.1 K189A clade bacterium
GATAGCTGAGCACCCATAGTGAGCTAAACGCACTCCTTAACTGCAGTTTCAAAACCAGCTGATAGTACGTTCGTATTAACTTTCAAAATAAACGAATTGATCTCCTCTACCAACATTTAAAAGCTAGGTATTTGGGTTTGCAATGATCGATCCATTCTTCCGATATTCCGCTTTACGCTCCTCACTCTACTGATCTAGTTCTCCCTCAGGAGCGCCATAGGCCAGACCGCGGCCTACCCCTGGCCTTTTTCGGACGTTTTCGATCCATGACATGACATGACAAGAGGATACGGGGTGATATCCAGCTGTGATTTCATATGTTCGAGAACAATTTGCTGAAGAGACAGATTAGTTTTTAGTCTGCGGCTACTAGCGGGACATTTATGTAGGCGTCTAGTCCACTTTGTTTGAAGGGAATGGCGCAGCAAGGTATGCCTAACAAGGCAACGATAGGGCAGGGCGCAAGACTTGCTGAACTTGCTAAGTCTTATTCAGACATAGCGTTCAATACCTTAGTAGATGTTGCTATCAACGGAACAAGTGATTCAGCGCGAATAGCTGCCGCTAATTCGATTCTAGATCGTGGTTACGGTAAGCCTAAGAGTGATGGAGTAGAGGTGGTTGAACTGCCAGCTATAGTGATTCAGCGCGCTGAGTAGCAGATATCAAATGGATTTCAACTGAGTGTGTGAGCTGTTCATTGTTTTGTTACAGAAGTGCAGTTGCCCCCCAGAACTTTCCCAATCCTTTCCCAAGAAAGCATCGCCTCTAAAATCAAAACCGCTCTGCCTGCGGAGTTTCTCATAAATCATTGATTTATATATGTTAAAAATGGTACCCGGACCCGGACTTGAACCGGGACGGCCGTTAAGCCGAGGGATTTTAAGTCCCTTGTGTCTACCAATTCCACCACCCGGGCACACGCGTGCATCTTACCGAAGAATTAATCAAATTGTGATCCTTTGATGCAAATTTATTACAATTTTCTTACTGGGCTGTGGGCCAAAAGGTGAACTGACCGGGAAGCACGTAGACCAACGCAGCAGTCAGCACCAGCCCCGTTAAAATTCCGGTAAAGAAGAGAATTACATTTGAGAATTTTAACCTTCCGTCTGGCGACTCGCTCAACGTGGGCAGCGTTTGCAAACTGACATAAAACGAAATGGTCATTAGTCCTGATATGGACACCAGCATTAACGCGTAAGCATTGGGCAGAGCGGTCTTACCGGACGCCAAGGCGCAGACCGCTGTGAACACTAAACCCCCGATCACCGCAAGTTTATGTGCACCGCGCCAGTGCTTGGCCAGTAAGGTGCCGCAAGCCGCTCTATCTAGATGCTTTGTCGCGAACCTAGGTGTTGCGGTAGCAGCAAAGATCAGTGCGCCTAAATAGCCGCATAAGAGGCAGATAAAAGAGGCCATGGCATAAGCTTCGCTCAGGTGGTACATGGGGTTACTCGTTCAAATAATGGATGGACATGCTATGGGGCTGCAGGTCAAGGCGTTGTCAAATAGGGCGGCGTTTGCAGGTGGAAATCAGCTTAACAGCGAGTTTTTTATAACCGTTTTTTGGACATCGTCTGCCCTTTCATACAAAGACGAATAAACGATAAAAATACGTAGAAAACCCGACGAAACTAAAGAGCAAAAGATTGAGCGATACAAACCTAAATAAACGACAAAGGCGCGGAACCCGTAGCAGAAAGCAGGCAATGAGCGTGCTCTGCGGCCAGTGCCCGCGCGGTGGCTCATCAAGAGAGTGAAAATGCCCAATGGTAATGGCTGGCATCCAGTCTAAATGCGGGTTTTACGCTGGGTGTCCAAGAGTCGTCGCCGCCAACGCCCATGTGATAGCCGTCAATATAAACATATAGCCCAGCCTCCGGCGTTAGGTCGTGAGTATGCCGCGCCGCAGCCAGTTTCGTCTGGCCATATTTGCTGACACTGAAATTAAATTGTCCCGCAATATGAAGGTCGCCCAAGGTCAATGCGCTGACATCACAGCGCAGACCATTTTCCGAGGGAAAAATGTAATCGGTATGCATAGCCTCAATTGACTGCTGCCACGTGCCAAAGTCAGCGCTTGCCACTCGGTCAGGATAGTTTTCGTGGGGGCCACGACCAAACCAAGACACCTCATTGGCGACTTGGGTGGAGCGAAAGCTTGCCCCCACCCGAGGCAGTGGCGGCATGTCGCCGTCGACACTAACATTAATGGATACAGTCATCTCACCATTGGATGTAAATCTATGTTGCCAACAGGTTTTGATCTGCAATTTGTCCTTGTGATAGTGACCATGATCCACCTCTAGTAAACCGGCTTTATGATCCACTCGAATGTCTAGGCATCGGTGCTGCAGGTCAAAAATTCCAGCCTCTTGCCACCGTGCAAGCCATGAGTACTTGTCTGCGTGATTGGCCTGGCTGGTGCCTATATCGTTGTCTAAAGGCGCGCGAAAAAAGTGATCTAGTATCGGCGCAACTAACTGTTCTGCACCGTTCTTAGTCCAGCTGTCGATCAAACCGCTGGTGCGATTCAAATGCCAGATACTTGGACCTGCGGTGACCTCAAAGCCGTTCAAACCCTCATTAATCTCTAAATATTTTGCTTGCGGCGTGGGTAGCGTTGCAAGCTGGGAGGGCGCGGCAAACTGCCAGCGCGCCACTTCGTGGCCTGCATCGGACCAAGGCGTTTCGCTGACTTGGGTAATCCATACATTCAACCAGCATGGCTCAGTCACTTGCGGAAACGCTGCTTCCAAATGAAACTTCTCGGCAGTTCTAGCGGGCAAATTAAGTGCAATACTGTCTTGCCCAAAGGTTTGGTTTTGGGTCACAAACGCCCAGTGCAAACGTTCATTATCACTGGCTCTAAACAAGTGTTCGCTGGCGATGGTGACGGTAACCCCTTGGTTGTTGTGTAGCCGCGCAGTAAAGGGTTGCTGACAGCGTTTGGCTTCAAACAATGTTGGATGCGGCGTTCGATCAGGGAACACCAGGCCGTTTATGCAAAACTGACGATCATTAATTTCGTCGCCAAAATCGCCTCCATAAGCCCAGTAGGCTACGCCTTCTTCTGTGGTTTTATTCAGGCCTTGGTCAACCCAGTCCCAGATAAAACCACCTTGCACGCGTCGATGTTCGCGGAACATATCCCAATAGTCAGAAAAATTACCTAAGCTGTTGCCCATGGCATGGGCATACTCGCAAAGAATAATTGGGCGCTCCTCATCGGCAAAGCCTACCCATTTATTTAAGGACGGCTTATTGCCCAAGTCTCGATGTTGCAGCGTCTCGGAATCTGTTCTGGCATACATTGGGCAAATGATGTCCGTTGCATAAGTATCTGATCCGCCGCCCTCATATTGAATAGGCCGCGAGGGGTCTATGCGCTTAGTCCACTGATACATGGCGTCGTGCACCGCGCCATAACCCGACTCGTTGCCCAAAGACCAGAGAATAATGCAGGCATGGTTAAAGTCGCGGGAAACCATTCTTGTCATACGCTCTAAGAAGGCATTGGCCCACATAGGGTCATTGGCCAGTCGGCTCATGGGTGTTACGCCATGGGTTTCTATATTGGCTTCATCTACCACGTAAAGCCCAAGGCGATCACATAGTCGATAAAACCCAGGCTGATGGGGGTAATGCGAGCAGCGTACGGCGTTGAAATTGTTCTGCTTCATTAAACGCAGGTCTTGTTCAACCAGAGCTAGGCTTTCGCTATGACCTGTTGCGGGATCGTGCTCATGCTTATTCACCCCCCGCACCAAGAGCGGTTGTCCGTTAACACAAAGTTGCCCAGAAATAATTTCTATTGAGCGGAAACCCACATCATAGGCCTCTGTCTCAATGGGTTGGTGCTTGGCATCCAGTAATGTGACAGTGACTCGGTAGAGGGCCGGGCATTCGGCGCTCCATTGCTTAGGACACGATACGGGTATAGACAGGTGGCAACGATCTGCATAAGCGCCTTTCTCGTCTATATGCGGCGTCCCAACAGGATAGCTGTCTTGCAGTACAGCAGGCTGAGATACATCCTCCAAATCGTATAACGCCACGGCAACAAAGCAGTTTTCTGCACTTTCAGTTTGAATCTCAAGCTTCAGCAAACCCTCTTCATAACGATCATCCAGCGTCGCTGTGGTACGCAGGTCAGTCATCCGTGACCGAGGTTTTGCCAGCAAACGCACCGAGCGGTAAATACCGCTCATATTCCACATGTCTTGGTCTTCCATGTAGCTGCCATCACAGCGCCGTATAACCAAAACACTGAGGGTATTTTGCCCTGCAACAAGGAAACGACTTAAATCAAATTCTGCCGGTAAGCGGCTGTCTTGGGAGTAGCCTACCCACTGCTCGTTGCACCAAAGGTGAAAGGCGCTGTCCACACCTTCAAATATGATCCGAATTTGTTCTTCACTAGACCAAGTTGCTGGAATTGCAAACACGCGCTGGTAGCAACCCGTTGGGTTACCGTCGGGCACGATCGGTGGGTTACATGGGAACGGAAACTGCACGTTGGTATAAATGGGATGGTCGAACCCCTGCAACTGCCAGTGGCCGGGTACCGTCATATCGCTCATGTTCGGTAACGGTGCAGGCCACGCGTTGGGCACAGCCTCAACGCTATCAAACAACGCGAATTGCCAAGTACCGTCAAGCGATAGAATGGCATCACTTACCGCATCAATTTTAGCCGCATCTGCGTCGCGCCAGCTCGAAAGCGGCGTATGGGCGGGCATTCTATGTTGCGAGGTTATATCTGGCGTCTGCCAAGCGCGTTGAGTTTTGAAATCCATAAAAAGCACCAAGATTGCCTAAAGCTGGTAGCGGTCGATAAGACCGGCTGATAAAAGCTCACGTTAACGAGGCCCCAAACTGACAGAGCCAATTCGAAGAATATAACAACTCTCAACGACACATGGCACGCCTGCGTTTAACAATTGCCAAACAGCGTTTGCTGCCTACACGCTAGCAGCGACAAAAGGCATACATGCGGGAGAATAGATTTCCGGTTAGGATTGACAGGAGGGGCCACCTAGGAAATTTACTCATACAATAGCGCTGACCTTAGCGCCCACTTAGCTATGACCCATATTGGAAAAGCAAAAGCAAAACTTTAACAAAGCAAAAGAGTGCTCATGACCGACCAGACAAAATACCCATCCCTAAAAAACCGAACCGTCTTTATCACCGGCGGTGCGACAGGTATTGGCGCGGCTATGGTCAGGGCCTTTAGCGAGCAGGGCGCAAAGGTAGCATTCGTTGATTTAGCCGGTAACGCGGCCCATGACTTAGTGACAAACATTGAACAAAGTACCGGCATGCGGCCTTGGTTTAGGCAATTGGATATCACCGACATTGCGGCCCTGCAATCGGCTATTCATGACGCTGCAGCCGAGTTGGGGCCTCTGCATACATTGGTCAACAACGCGGGCAATGATATGCGTCATGCGCCTGCTGATGTCACACCGGAGAGTTGGCGCAATACTATGGCAATCAATTTAGATGCGACCTTTTTTGCAGCGCAGACCGCCGCTGAACTGATGACTAAACAAGACAACGAGCAGGGCGGTTCAATCATTAACTTCAGCTCTATCAACGCGCTACTGGGTCCAACTAACATGCCCGGTTATGTGGCCGCTAAGGCTGGGATTATGGGACTGACCAAGTCTTTGGCCAAAGACTTCGGCGGCGCTAACATTCGTGTTAATGCAATTTTACCTGGGTGGGTGGTCACACAAAAACAGCTCGATACCTGGCTAACCTCAGAGGCAGAGGCTGCATGGATGGAGCAGGTGGCTTTACAAAAGCGCTTGCTGCCAGCAGATGTGGCTAATCTCGCATTATTTCTGGCTGCCGATGACAGCTCTATGATGACAGGCCAGAGTTTAACAATAGACGGGGGTAGAACCTGAGCGAGGGGCTCGCACTTTTTAATGCCTGAGATGCTGTTGGCTGTGGCTTAAAAGCACAAGCGGGGGGAATTCAAAGCCTCTTCAAGACCTTTACATGATTAAGTGCGTTATAAAAACTATAAGGGCGCTTTGAAAATATAAGAAGGACCTAAAGAGCGTTTTACAAAATTTGAGTTGGTACCCAGAGAG
>QXZU01000076.1 GCA_009886205.1 K189A clade bacterium
GTCCATGCAGGCCATGGTCAATGACGGCGATGAAATATTGGTGCCTAGCCCAGACTTTCCTTTGTGGAGTGCTGCGGTAAACCTTTGTGGAGGCACCCCAGTGCACTACCTCTGCGATGAAGAAGATGAGTGGCAACCAGATCTAGAAGATATTCGCAGCAAAATAACGCCAAATACACGCGGCATTGTGATCATCAACCCGAACAACCCCACCGGCGCAGTTTATCAACGCGAAATGCTGCTCAGCCTAATAGACATTGCTCGCACCAATGACCTTGTGGTCTTTGCAGATGAGATCTACGACAAGATCCTCTATGACGAGGAACAATACATTCCACTGGCCTCACTGGCTGACGATTTGTTGTTTCTTACCTTCAGCGGACTCTCAAAATCTTATCGGGTTGCCGGCTTTAGAACCGGCTGGATGGTGGTGAGTGGCGACAAAGGCCGAGCCAAGGACTATATCGACGGCTTAGATATTCTTGCCTCAATGCGCCTTTGCTCCAACGTGCCCACACAGCACGCAATCCAAACCGCCCTAGGCGGCTACCAAAGTATCAATGAACTCACGCAACCCGGCGGGCGTCTCTACGAACAGAGAAATGTCGCGTGGCAGAGGCTCAATGAAATAGACGGCATATCCTGCGTCAAACCCAAAGGCGCGCTGTACCTTTTTCCCAAAATAGACACGGCAAAATTCAATATCGTCGACGACGAAAAATTTGTTTTAGACTTTTTGTTGGCCAAAAAAGTCTTACTGGTCCAAGGCACCGGATTCAATTGGAAGAAGCCAGATCATTTTAGAGTAGTGTTCTTGCCCCATGTGGAACATTTGCATGAAGCGCTGAACCGGTTGGAAGATTTCCTCGATACTTACCGCCAATAAACCAATAGGCCAGCATGGCGATAGGGTAAGACATAAAGAAGCAAGTGCGCAAAGGCGTTGACCGGTAGAACCCAACTCAAGCGACTGAGTTAAGCGAGCTAACTGCTTGGAGAAAAGTCTCGCGCAACACGATAAAGCAAAAACTCATCGTAGCCAGTGAGTATGGGATAGACCCGGGATAATTCTTGGTCAAGCTCAGCGTCCCCGGTATCTACTAACAAGGCCCGGCTATCCAAGCTGGCAAGTTTAGTCCGCGACCCTACTATTGTGATGTCGTCTGGGCCACTTAACTGTCGAATGAGCTCGGCGGTAATTTGCTGATTACCACGACCGAACAAAAATCCCTGATTGCGCGTAAAGCTCATAATCAAATGCAGCCGCTGCGTCTGGCTCAACGCCAACAAGTCCGCTGCAGTTTGGTCCAGTAAAATATCGCCTCCTGGCAGCAGCACATCACAGCCGAGTAATGTGCCCTCAATGCCAAATGCTTGTTTGATAGACAAGCAAGTGCTACCCGGGCCAAATATATAGGCTCGCTCTTGATCAGCACCAAATTCATCCAACATGTAATTAGTGATCTCAGCCACCACAAGGGACTCATCCTCCATGCCCCCAATTTTCATCTGCTGCAAAAAGCCAGAAGATTCAGGCACCCAGAGATCGCCAAAGTGTTGAGTCCCTACTGCTCGCGGTGCCTGCAAAGAATCTTCGTCCTTGGATTTATTGATCGGCACATAATCACGCACTTCACGCGCCATGCGCCCAACCAAACCGCCCACCGCAAGCGCTGCCACCACTTCAGCAGCAGCCGCAGGGCTAATCGCAAACACACCGCTGTGCATTTTTACACCGGAGGGTAAGCCCAAAACAGTCGTCTGGGCGTTAACCCCAAGCAGCACATCGCGCGCAGTACCATCACCTCCTGCGAAAACCAGTAAATCAATGCCTTCAGCGCTGAGTGTGCTTGCAGCAACTTGGCTGTCGTGGCCTGAACTGGGCCCCTCACTGCGCCCAAGTACCTGAGCATCAAGACCCGCCTGCGCGAGCGCGGATGCACCCATTTCCTCTGCCCAGGTAAACCATTGAATCTGTTCGGTCTGAGAGCCCAGCAAAGTGTTCAATTGCTGTAAAAATACCTGGGTACGCATAGCCGCTTGAGGTGTCCCCGAGCGCTGCTTCGCCAAAGCTTGCAGCTCAATGCCGTCACTGCCTTTCAGCCCAACCGCGCCGCCTATTCCGGCCAGCGGATTGAGTAACAAACCTATTCGTAATGAGGCATGTGTCACAGGTTAAGCGCTCACAACTTTTTCCACCTGCTCGGCGATGGCAAGCGATGCAGTTAACCCTGGGGACTCTATGCCCAGCAAATTAATGCGCCCGAAAACGCCATGCTGAGCCGGTGTATGAAGCAGAAAATCTGCTGCGGCAATACCGGGGCCAGATATTTTAGGGCGAATGCCGGTGTAACTTGGATGCAAACGTTCAGGATCCAAATTTGGAAAGTAGGCCTGAATAGCGGCTACAAAATCCTGCTTGTGAGATTCGTCAAAACTATAATCCACCTCATCAATCCAGCGCACATCCGGGCCAAATTTCACTTGCCCAGCGAGGTCTAAAGTCACATGTACACCCAATCCGCCTGCCTCCGCCGTGGGATAAACCAGTCGCGAGAAGGGCTGTGCACCGGAGTAAGAGTAATAGTGGCCTTTGGCATAATAAGCATCTGGCCCGCCCGGCGTATCATTACTCAGCCCCGGCGCCCACAGGCCAGCGCAATTGATTACCCATTGCCCAGCAATGTCTAACTCAGCGGTGCGCACAATGCTCTTTTGCCCCTCAAGGCGTTGGCTCGACTCAATACTCAGCACTTTGGTGTTAAGCGCAACCATACCGCCGTGTTTTTCAATAATGCCCTGCAGGCTCAACATATAGGCATGCGAATCCACTATGCCAGTTGACGGCGAAACCACGCCCCCGACACCCACCACCTCAGGTTCTAGCTCACTCAGTTCTGCCTGAGAAATCCAATAAAGGTCATTAACGCCGTTACGCTGAGCTTGATCTTGGTAGCCAGCCACTGTCTCGCGTTGAGATTCATGTGCGGCCACTATGACTTTGCCGCACTGCTTGTGCGGCACCGCAAACTGTTGGCAGTGCGCGTAGAGCATTTCGCGGCCACGCACACAAAGCGCAGCTTTAAGGCTATTTTCTGGATAGTAAATTCCTGCATGGATCACTTCTGAATTGCGCGAACTCGTTTCGCTGCCAATCAAATCGTGCTGCTCAAGCACAATGACTTCGCGACCGGCCGCTGCAAGCCGAGCGGCCACCGCAAGCCCCACTGCCCCTGCGCCAATAACAATGCAATCAACACTATCCATGAATCCGGTTAACCTCTTTAAGCTCAGTTAACGCGCGGCAGAACGCCAACGCGCGCTCGCCTGCCCGCGTATTTAACCATTCATCAGTTTTAACTCTATATTGCGCAATAGCGCTGGCAAATGCTGCTACATCAACGGTCAGGTTATCAGCACTGGGGTTGAAGATCACATTCGCCGCTTCGGCAAAAACAGATTCTAGGGCCTGGGTGCGCAGTTCTGCGGCAAAAAAAAGTGCCTGCTGCGCATCACTGCGCGGGGCAGCTATATAGGTGTAGGCAAAGTCAGGACTGTTTCGCCGCTGCTCACCGGCTATGCACCAATGCGCAGCTTCATGCAAAGCCGATGCTGGAAAATCTTCGCGAAAAATAAGCTCAGCAGGCTTATCCAAAGTTGCAGGCAGATATAACGGTTCATCCGCTCCGCCGCGCATCTCCACTGCGTAAGCTTGGGCAAAGCACTGGTTAAACACCGCGACAATGTCAGCGGCACTGGGCTCGTTTACACCAACCAGTTTGGCGGTAGCCACTTTACTCATAAGCATGGCACCAATAATAGACACAATAAATGAGGGTTACGCACCCTAAGCGGCCTTCTTCTGAATCCAGTAGCACAATACAACCTGCCCAGCGACATCTACCGTTTGCTCAATCGTCAGCAGTGAATGTCCCATGAACTGGCAGAAATGCTGAAAGTCCCGTTCGGTAGTTGGATCAGTGGCGATCACACGTAACACTGCACCGCCCGCCAATTTGCGCACCGCGTTGCGCACTAACATCAGCGGCTCTGGGCATACTAAACCCGTTGTATCTAACGCCTCGTCAAAATCCAAAACATCTCCAGTGAGCGTAAAAGTAGGGTAAGAAGTGCCAAAACCAGCGCAGTTCCAATGACCATCCATGGTATGCGAGATACCGTTCAAATTACAGTAAGGTCAATAATTGTATAGTTTGCACCACCTGTCCTATCGGCCCTTGACAGCCCCTATAGGCCGACACACACTCGGCTGAACATTTTAAGTAGACAGTAGAAAAAGTTAAACTTGAACCGCAATCCACCGGCCTTTTTAACAAGGTTTTTAGCGGTTTTTATGTAGGTTTTTGAGTGCATAAATAGATGTGGTCAAATTGTTAATACTGCCAGTAAAAAAGTGGCCGCAGCAGTGATTGCAAGAGTGATAGCACCAGTAATAGCACCAGTGAAAGCACCAGTGATAACAATAAGAGGACTTTACGGCGTCAGACAAACAAGACTCTCTAAATGGCTACTACAAATTGAGAACAAAAATGTCGAATTTCGGTAGAACGAAAGATCACGAAAAAATCTATAAGCCCGTCAAAAACCAGGCCCAGCATGGACTTTTAGCCTACGCGGTCAATGCGCAGTTATCTCTGCGAGCGCTCGGCAACTTGGCTCTTGTTGCCTTATGTTCAGCATCGTTTAGCGCGCAGGCTGCCCCAGCCACATTAGAGCTAAGAGACCCTTACCCATTTATAGAAGCACAAATCAGTCAAGCTGAAATCAATGAGGCAACCATCGCCCTTGAGCAAATTATTCTTGATATCGAGGATAGCCGTAGCCGCTACGCGCCCGAACTTATTCAACCTCTGAGCATTCTTGGCAAGGCGCAAATGGCGACTGGAGATTATATGCAAGCAGTTGAAACCTTTGACCGCGCCATTCACCTAACACGGATAAATTCGGGACTATTTGCCCCCGAACAGGTGCCACTCGTTTACCTGCAAGCTGACGCCTACGTAGCGATGAGCGACTTGCGCAACGCCCAACAGCGCGAAGAATATGCCTTCCAAGTGCTTTCAAATCGCTCAACTAGTAGAGAATTGCTTGCGGGCATGCAGCGTTTGGGTGATTTTTACCTAGACACCTACAACTTCTTGGCTGCACGCACCTTGTTTAGACAGGGCTACGAGGTTCTGGAGAATAATGGCTTCGGTAATTCTGACTCAGCGATTCCTTTTCTCAAAGGCACCGCCAGCTCTTATAGAATGGAGCGTTTCCCGCCCTTGTATTCGCAAGAACGCCGTGCTGATGAACTAGGGCGCAAGCCCGAAAACACCCGCAATCTAGAATACAGCACCGAATATCTGACCATTAACAACTTCCCTGCGGGCGAACGCGCGTTGCAAAATATTGTCAAAATCCGCCAAGGCGCTTTGAGTTTTAGGGACGAAAACCCGGACCCGAAGGTTGTCCAAAATGATCAAGCACTGGTTAACCAAGCGCTACTAGACTTAGCAGATTGGCACCTGCTCTTTAGCAATCAAAAGAGGGCACGTACCTTGTACTCGGAAATTCACCGACAGCAAGCCCAGTTCCCCACAGAACTTAAAATCGACTTGAGCCTCCCAGAGTTGTTGTACTTACCGGTACCGCAAACTCTTAAGCCTCCACCTGCCGCAGACCGCCTTCCTATGGAAACTGGCAGCATTACATTAGAGTTTTCTATCCATAAAAATGGCCGGATTCGCGGCTTAGAAACCATCGCCTACGAGCCGAATGACGCAATAGAATTCCATGCACGAAGCAGCATGCGGCAAGCAATCTACAGACCAGCAATGGTTGAGGGTGAGGCCACCGTAACCCCAGCCCATAGATATGTTCACACCTACCCCTACTTTCCTAGTCGCAAAGCGCGCGCCAAAGAGCAGGAAGCGCTTGAACAACAAACAGGCCCAGAGACAGAACCTGCGCCAGTACCAGACCTAGACCTAGAACAAGAACAAGAACAAGAACAACAAGCAGATCAGCCAGCAAATGACGAAAACGACAAACAGACAAATGCCGCAAATTTCAGAGGCACAATCATCGAGTCAGCGAATGCCAACAACGCCTAAAAACGAAGCAGAAAAAGGTAAGTCACAGATGCTACAGCCGCTCTTTAGCAAAGTCCGAGCACATACACGCCGCTTAGGGCTGGTCATTGCCTGCCTAGGATTTGTTCAGGCCTGCGCGCCCATTACTCAGCTACCCCAGAACTTGCCCAGACCAAATACGCCGTCGCAACAAAGTCCTTCAAGCCCGTCATCAGGCTTGCCAACACCGCCCTCGCCTTCTGGCCCACCCTCGTCGTCGCCGCCCCAGGGGTTACCGTCCCCGCCTGGGCTGCCTTCGCCACCGGGCTTACCTTCACCTCCGGGCTTACCATCGCCTCCTGGACTGCCATCACCTCCCGGAGAACCTGGATCGCAAGGGGAACCCACGAGTAACCCGCAACCGCCAGGCAGCGAATCCTCAGAAGATGGCACCTCAGGCCCCGGCGGAGAACCGGGCTGGTTAGAAGACCTAGAGGGTGGGCCAGGAGATGACTGGCAAACAAGTAACGAAGACAGCAATGGCGGTGCCGGCGGCGGTGAAAATACCGCCAGTGGCGATTCACCCGCGGATGGCTCCGGCGGCAGCAAATCTGCCGCTGAAGAGGCACTCAAAGGTGCATTAGAAGATTTCGACGGCGAAATTCTCGCTGAACGCGGCGCGTTGAAAAAATCCGCAGACAATACTCCAACGCCCACTGGTGCCAGCGGACCGGGCTTACCGCAGGGCAATGAACAAAGTGGCGCAGAGAGTAGCGACGCAAATACTGAGTCTCGCAGCCAACAGCCAAGAGCGCGTATTCCAAATCGCCCACCGCCGCCGCGCAGGGGCAACGAATCTCTGCCCGCGGATATACCCGACGCCAAAGATGACGACATTATTGCCAGACAACTGCGCGAAGCGGCGCTGCAGGAGAGCGACCCAGAACTGAAAGAAAAACTCTGGGCAGAATATCAACGGTATAAAAAAGGTTAGCTCAAGCTCACTTTTCGCAACAGTAACTAACGAATGATTTGAGGAATGGATATCCGTCAACAACATAGCGCAAATGCCAACCATGCAACGCTCGCTACTCTCCCCAGTAGATTAGCGACTTTGCTGCTGTGGGGAATTATTGGCCTGCTCCTATACGGTTGCGGCACCCAAGTTGTCCGCGAAGTTGACAACACGCCCCCTGAGCAAATTGCATTTGAGCAAAGTGAGAGTCAACTCTTAGACATTGGCATTGCCGTATTCGACCCCAATGTGCCAGAAGATTACGACGAGCGTGTAGAACAAATTATTTTGCCAGAAATCAGGCAAGCCGAAGCTCAGTACATGCCCTACATCACTAAAAATCTACTTCAGTCAACGGGCAACTGGGGCGCAGTCAGAGTGGTCCCCCGCCCCAGCGACGCCGTAGACCTAACAGTTTCAGGAAAAATCATTGCCTCCACCGGCGAAGAACTGATTTTGTCCCTGACAGTAAAAGACGCCACGGGCAAAGAATGGTTTACCAACGAATATACAACCCTCGCAAGCAAATATGGCTATGAGGCCAGTACCGCGCGTGACCGAGATCCATTTCAACGCGTCTACAAAGATTTTGCCAATGACTTGCTGCACTACAGACAAGGACTGTCAGAGAAAGAAATCACAAACATTCGCGCAACGGCAGAACTCAAATTTGCCAAGGCATTTTCGCCAGACGCTTTCAGCCAACATATTGCCATTAACGAAAACGGCGAATACCAAGTTAACCGCCTACCGGCAGAAAACGACCCGCAACTCGCGAGAGTCAGGCAAGTGCGAGAACGCGAGTACTTATTTATCGACACGCTAGACGAGTACTACGCCAATTTTCATCGGCAGGTATATCCGGTCTACAACAATTGGCGCAAAGCAACTTATAACGACGCCATCGAATACAAAGAACTCAGAGCAAAGTCCAAACAACGAATAATTGGTGGCACCGCAGCCATTCTGGCAAGCGTAGGCAGCATCTATGGAAGTGACAATGCCTACGTCGACGCAAGCGGCGTGGCAGGTGTTGGTGCGGGCGCAACACTCATTATCAGCGGCATCAGAAAGCGCCAAGAAGCAGAGCAGTTTGCAGACAAACTAAGAGAAGTCGGCAGTGCCGCTGAAGCGGAACTGGTGCCTACGACCATTGACCTAGAAAATCAAACAGTAAGATTGAGCGGCAGCGTGGACGAACAATACGATCAGCTCAGGGGCATCCTGCAACGCCTTTACCTAGAAGATTTGAATCTGCAAAGTAATGTCCAAAGCGACCGCCCCAAGAACCCCGAAAGTGCGGATGTACCTAAGTGAGTTTGCATTGAGTACCGCCCCGCGATCACCCATAACGCCAACGATTCCGCCGCTGTCTCAGGGCAAAAAAGCGCAGGATCAAGGCGCAAACGCTTTCTATGAGCAGCCCGGTGTAAAAATTGTCGCCGCTAGCCTAGGGATTTTGCTGCTACTGGTCGTCTTCATATTGTGGCTGGGCAGCTTGTTTGAACCGCAAGTTCAGGACACGACAACTACCAATCAAGTAACCACAACTACCAGCGAGGAAACGCTGCCTGTGGCGTCTGTTGAGGCACCATTTAGCACGTTGTCTTTGGCGCAAGCTAAAGAGGCTGCGCAATCAGAACTCGGCCGTTTTGTAGAATTACAGATACGGTTAGAGGATGAGTTCAACGTACAAGCGTGGGGCAAGCAAAGCATTGTTACCGCCAAGGACCAAGCCCTAATTGGCGACAATCATTTTATTCAGGACGATTTTGAACAAGCCATTAACGCCTACAAAGCCGCCGCCGACCAACTGGCCAAATTACTTAGGGAAGCGGAGCAAGAATTCGCAAAGCATCTTGAGTCTGCCATGGAACATGTTCTGTCTTTAGACGAGGTTGCAGCAGGGGTAGAACTGGCAGCAGCTAAAATCATTAAGCCCCAAGACCCTGAACTGCTGGCATTGAGCCTGCGCGCTGCACAACTGCCGCAGATCAAGGACCTACTCTTACAAGCACGTAATTTGGAACTCACAGAAAAATACGCAGCGGCTTTGAGCGTCTACGCAAAGGTTAAGCAGCTCGATGGGCAAACACCCGGCCTTGAGCAGAATATTACCGCCGCCAAAAATGCAGAAGAAAAACAAACTATACGTAAGTTGCTTGGGCAAGGGTTCAAATATCTAGAACAAAAAGACTTCGACAACGCACGAGATACGTTTAACAAGACCCTGCAAACCCACGCCACAAACGCAATTGCCCTTGCAGGCCTAGAACAAGTCAGTCAGCGCAACGATGTCGCCATCATCCTAAACAACGAGCGCATTGCAAAAGAACACTTAGCTAACGAGCAATGGTCTCAGGCTGTTACCGCTTACGACGCCATTTTGACTCTAGATGACAACATACAGTTAGCCAAGAACGGCAAACAACTGGCCCAGGCCCATGCGCGCACAGAAAAAGTACTGACACGTATCAGTACTCAACCCAGCAAACTCTCTGACGCTAACCTGTTTGCCCAAGCCAATGAACTGTTAGAGGAAGCCCAAACCCTCAAATATAAGGGTCCACGCCTAAACGCACTCATAGACTCAGTGAGCCAAACCTTGACCCTGTATCGCGACCCAGTTTTAGTCACGCTACTGTCCGATAATTTCACTGAAATTGTTCTATCAAATATTGGCAAACTGGGTGTATTTCAAAGCAAAGTGCTGTCGCTCAGGCCCGGCGAATATACCATCAGAGGCAGCGCAAGCGGCTGCAGAGACATTTTTCTCACAGTAACCGTACTGCCCGGTATCGAGCCCATTGAAGTGCTCTGTAGGGAAACAATTCGCTGATATGAACAAACTCGACCCACAACGCTCGCCTATACAGGCAACCCAGTTTGCCCCAAGCTCAGGACAAACCTCTGTCGCCAAAGTGGGTTTGTTACAAATCACTGCTGGCATTGCGGCAATTTTTGCGGTTTTGACACTCGGCTATTTATTTACCTCAAAAAGCGTCCAACTAGTTATAGACCCGCTACCCACATCAATCAGCATCAGTGGTGGCATCGCCCTGAATCTAGGCGAGGTCTACCTTTTACGCGAGGGCGAATACACGTTAACCGCCCAAACTCCCTTACACGAAGCATTGAAAACCAAATTTAACGTGGGAGAAGACAAGAACCAGCGGCTGAGTTTTGCTTTTACCCCCCTGCCTGGGCTGCTTAAATTGGACCTCGACCCAGTCCACGCCAAAATTAGCATTGACGGTGAAGTGATCGCCAACCCAAGCCAGCCAATCGAGTTAAGCCCGGGCGAACACGTTATTGCAGCCTCGGACCCGCGCTACCTGAGCAGCCAGAAAACAATACGTATTGTTGGCAAAAAACAGACGCAGAAACTCAGCATCAGTCTTAAACCTGGTTGGGCAGATATCATGGTGACCAGCTCACCAGCTGGCGCTGAGATCTGGTTAGACGACGAAAACACCGGACTAACAACCCCTGCAAGCGTTCAAGCTTTAGCGGGAGAACGCGGCATAAAAGTACGCAAGCCCGGCTATAAAGCGTATAGCCAACGGTTATTCGCTCAAGCAGGCCAACCCCAAACCTTAGACTTGGCCCAACTGATTCAAGCAGACGCTCAGGTCAATATCACCTCTAACCCGTCTGGTGCGGCGGCAATTGTTAACGGCGAATTTGTCGGCCAAACGCCAATAGAAATTGACTTAAAATCAAATTCGAACCAGCGCATTGGGCTCATTTATTCAGGTCATGCTCGGGCGAATAGAACCCTGCGGATGGAAAAAGGTGAGCTGCGAAAACTCCACGTAGATTTAAAACTACTTAAAGGCACTGTTGCCATTGAAACCCAGCCGAAAAACACCGAGGTCAGCATCAATGGCAAAATCATTGGCAGCGGCGACCAAAATGTACAACTGCCACTTGAAGCGCAAACAATCACACTTTCGCTTGACGGCTATGCGGGTTTTGAAACAGTTATCAATCCTAAAGCAGGTATTACCCAGTCGCTGAAAGTTAAATTACTAACCCTAGAAGAAGCACGAATAGCGGCGCTAAAACCCATCCAAATCACCTCCCAGAACCAGCGCCTAAGACTTTTCAGCGCCGACTCAGTCAACCTAGGCGCATCACGACGAGAGCCAGGTCGACGCGCCAACGAGACCATGCGCACCGCAACATTTGAGCGCTTGTTCTATCTCAGCGAGCATGAAGTAACCAACAAACAGTTTCGCGCTTTTGCTACGGGCCACGACTCTGGCGATTACCAAGAGACCAACCTTAACGACAATGACCAACCCGTAGTGATGGTGAGTTGGCACGAGGCAGCCGCGTACTGCAATTGGTTATCGAAAGAGGATGGACTAACGCCCTTTTACCAGATGGAATTCGGCAAAGTAGTTGGTCAAAACCCCGCCGCCAAAGGCTACCGTCTGCCCACCGAGGCAGAGTGGGCATGGAGTGCAAGGAAGCTGCCACCGGAACAGAGCGCCGACGGCCAACAACTACGCTTCGCTTGGGGCAACGCCCTGCCACCGCCTGAGCGATTTGAAAATTACGCTGACCGTTCCGCAGCGAATCTTGTGGGCAGAATAATATTTGGTTACAACGATAACTACAGTGGTTCGGCGCCAGTTGGCACATTTAGAGCCAACCACCACCAGCTGTATGACATGGGTGGTAACGTCGCCGAGTGGACACACGATTTCTACGAAATCCCTAAACAAGATGAAGTAAAAGATTACCTAGGCCCGATGAAGGGCGAATACCACGTCATCAAAGGCGCAAGCTGGATGCACGGCACAATCACCGAGCTACGCTTATCGTTCAGAGACTACGGGATAGATGGCAGACAAGACATTGGCTTCAGGATTGCGCGTTATGCTGAATAACGCCTACCAAGAAAAATTGGAAAACAAAATGTTTAAGCACAAGCGAAAGCAAAAGCGCATTGGCAATACTCCGATCAAGATGCCCCTTTTTAAAGCGGGTGTTTGCCTACTCCTAGGCAGTTTCAGCGCTCTATTGCTGGCAGAGACTCAGCCGGCAATCCCAGCAACAAGCTCAGGGGGCGCAAGTGCAAAAATTGAACCTCAAACGACTACGCCCAGCACTGGCAACCCCAGAAATGAGGCAAAAAAAACACCCGTACTGGTTGCGCCCAAAGCCGCAACAAGAGACCAAAAAGATGTATTCAAGCCCAGCGAAGAGATTTCTGAGGACTTCGCCGTGCCCTTTCCTGTAGACATTTAATCAACTACTTAATGAAACCAAATACTGGACAGTTGGACTAAACAATATGAAAAAACAAATACCAACAGAGATGATCTTTCAGATCAGCGCGCTCATCATTTCAGTGATTTTGGTACACCTAGTCTACCAAACAGTCATTAGACCAAACGCGGAAGCAGTGCTTGAAAGCAATGCTGCACAAGCCGCAATAAATAAAGACTATGTGCAGGAACGGTCACTGTACGTGGTGGTAAAAGATTACGAACAAGAGTCTTGTTTTATTCTGCTGTTTTGGGCGCTGGCCATCATGGGTTTAAAAACTCGCAGCGCCTTTTATGAACAAGACCTCTTAGAAAAAGATTTCATCAATGTCCGTGGCGGAATGAATATTTTACCCCAAGATACCCGCACCTACATCCGCCCCTTACAAGCGTTGTCTGAAAAAGAACAAATGGGGCTACTGCCCAGAGCACTGAGCGCAGCGCTGAACCGCTTTGCCTCCACAGAAAACGTGCAAGATGTATCTGAGGCCGTGAAATCTGTATGTGAGGGCGAATCAGACCGCTTGGACAGCGAACTGTCTATGATTCGATATATCGCGTGGGCCATTCCCTCTATTGGTTTCATCGGTACGGTTAGAGGGATTAGCGACGCCCTAGGCCAAGCCTACAAAGCCGTGGAAGGCGATATTGCCGGTGTTACTGCAAGCCTAGGCGTTGCTTTTAACTCAACCTTCATCGCCCTGCTGATCAGTATTGTTTTAGTTTTCTTTATGCACCAACTGCAGTTAATCCAAGAGCGCCTAGTGCTAGACACTCACAATTACTGCGACAAACGCTTGCTCAGCCACCTAAGAACAACCGACAAGTAATATGCACTTAATAGATATCAATGACGGCGGGTTAACCTGCACAAACGACCAAGGCGAAGTGGTCTACGAGCAACCAAGTATCGCCTACTTTAACGGTAAAAGTTTGCTCTTTGGTCATGAGGCGTTGGCAAATGTAAAAAGCCACCCGCAAGCCTGTGCGAGTCAATATATGGGTAGGCTGAGCGATGAGACACTGGCCTCCCCATTAGGCGAGGCCCTCAATCACGCGGACCTAATTTTCCACCACTTAAAGAAAATGATAGCCGCCACGAGCACAGAAGACTGCGCTTTTCTTATTCCCGCCTACTTTTCCGACGAACAACTACAACTACTGCTGGGCGTTGCCCTCGCCGCCGGTCTAACCCCATGTGGGTTTATTAACAGTGGACTTGCACGTCAAACGGCAAACAATGAACCCAACTTCTACTTACTTGATATCGGCTTACGCCAAGGACAACTCAGCAGCGTAGCGCGCACCGACACCATGCTTGCAAATACCTCTACCGCCAACTTTGACAGCTTGGGGTTATTCAGCATTGTGGACACTTGGCTACAAGAAATCGCCAACGTGTTTCTAGACAGCATTCGCTTTGACCCACTGCACAGTGCCACTACCGAGCAACAGGCGTTCGACCAAGTGCTGACATGGGTTGAGCAAGGACAACTGCCTCAGGATGCCAGAATCAGTGTAGATATTGATGGCTACAGCCGCAGTGCTGAAATAAATATCAATCAACTGATCAACCAATTATCGCAGCAACTAGATCAGCTGGGCCTGACGGACGCCAATCATTTGGTCCTAACACCAAGAGCCGCCAAGATTCCAATGCTGGTGGATTTGCTGGAAAGCAGAACAGCCAGTGTTTGTGTGTCCAACAATCCAATCTATTTCGAGCAAGCACAAAAACTCGCTCAGAGCTTTGTGCCAGGGCAAGTTGAGCGGCTCAACGCCCACCCACTTTTGGATTTTGGCAGCGCAAGTACACCACCTACTGCGTCCGGTAACGACCTTAACAGTGCAGATACAACGGCAGAACAAGTTGAACGAGGGCCGGCAACTCACCTGCTTGGCGACTCAGCTGCAACGGCAATTACAAACCGCTCCTTTGAGGCCTTCTTGGACGAAGACGGGCTACTGCGCCCCAATGCTCAGGTCCTTGTAAATGGACAACCCGCTCGCCAAGCAAAACTGAAACACAGTGACCAAGTGTCCTTTGCCGGCAATAGCTGGCAGGCCATTCGCGTCGAATAAATATGGCAAAAAAACGTCCTTTCAACATATTCTCTCTCGCATTTCTCGACGTAATGTCCTGCGGCTTTGGCGCTGTGATTCTGATTTTCCTTATCGTCAATCACGACGCACAGCAAAATCAGGCCATCGTTAACAAAGATCTATTAGCAGAGATACGCCTACTCGACTATCAAGTACTCCAGGGCGAAAAGGACTTATTCGATTTAATTGAGGCCAAAGACAACAGCCAAGCCCGGCTGAGCAACGCCATTGAAAAAGCCGCTGTAATAGAAAAAAGTCTCCAAGCCCAGTTGGATAGACTGCTTGAACTAGAGGCCAATTCAATCGCTACTCAATCAGACACCAACGAACTGAAATCAGACATAGAAAGCCGCCAAGATGAAATAAAACAACTTGAAGCGCTAAAAGCCGCCAACGACGGCAACCAAATCAGAAATATAAAGGGCGAAGGCGACCGTCAGTATTTAACGGGCATGCGAGTGGGCGGACGCAATGTCGTGATTGTTGTGGACAGTTCCGCCAGCATGCTTGACGAAACAATCGTCAACGTTTTGCGCAGACGAAACATGCCTGTCGAAAAACAGCTGCAAGCGCCAAAATGGCAAAGGGCTATACGCACTGTAGAGTGGCTCGCCGCACAACTGCCACTGGATGCTGAATTTCAGCTGATGACCTTCGGGGAGGCCACTCAAACCCTGGTGCCCGGTGGCTCCAACGACTGGCAGCCTATGGCCGACGGCACGCTGATTAACGCAGCCGTTGAATCTTTAAAACAACAGGTACCCACAGGCGGCACCAATCTGGAAGGCGTTATGCTGGCTATAAGAGAGCTCTCTCCCATTCCGGATAACGTCTATTTCATTACCGACGGACTACCTACCCGAGACAACGCAGAGCCAAGAAGTGCAACCATTAACGGCAACAAGAGACTAGAGTTGTTTAGAGCAGCCGCCGAGCGATTGCCGCGACAAATTCCAGTCAATGTCATCTTATTCCCAATGGAAGGTGACCCACTGGCCGGCGCGGCGTGGTGGCAGTTGGCACGAGTTTCCGGCGGCGCATTTATTTCTCCTTCATGGGATTGGCCATAATGACCAGAGAAAAATCAGAACACATTGCAGAGCAAATCGCAGCACAGACAAAGAAAGTGACCGCTGGACAGATTTCCCTTGAGTTGCGCGAAATTCCGTCGCCTACTTTGACCATAAGGAGTGCGACCACTCAACAAATGGCTTTTTTACAAGCTACTCCATCACGAGGCACGCGCTAAATGCGTAAAAGACGAGGTGTAGAAGAATTCAGCGTATCGTTCCTAGATGTCATCTGTTGTGGCTTTGGCGCGATCATATTGCTGTTAATGCTGACCAAAACATTTCAGCCAGAGGTGCTAGAGGTCAGTAGTGTGGACCTAACCGAACAGGTTCAGCAGCGCGAGGCCGCCCTATTTGAAATCAGAGGTAAAATCAGCGAATTGCGCCGGCAGATCCAACTAGAAAATAGCGACCTACAAAGCAAATTAGTAGAGCTGGCAGAATTACAGACACAACTAACCAAAGTACTCGGTCGTTTTGACAACTTGGCCGCAGCGGAAAGAGAAATTTCCCTCGAAAACCAGCAGCTCGCATCTGCCAGACAAAGCCTAACCGATGAGATGGAACGCCTCTTAGGCCTAGACTTCAGACGCGACTCTGGACTTGTTGGCGGCATCTCCGTTGACTCAGAATATATAATATTCGTGATTGACACATCGGGCAGTATGCAAAGCGCAGCTTGGGGCCAAGCCGTACAAAAAGTCAGCGAAACCTTGGCTATTTATCCCAACGTAAAAGGCATACAAGTCATGAACGACATGGGCGACTACATGTTCCCCGCCTTTGCACGTCAGTGGATAGAAGACAGCCCAAGCCGACGCAGCAACATAGTTAATACACTGCGTAACTGGGCCCCCTTCAGCAACTCTAGCCCGGTCGAAGGCATCGAGGAGGCGGTATCGGCCTTCTATGACCCAAACAAGCGCATCAGCGTTTATGTATTTGGCGATGACTACACCGGCAACTCTATAGAAGAGGTTGTGGAGGCCGTTGACCGAATAAATTTAGCAGACGAATCAGGCCGTCGGCGAGTACGCATACACGCTGTAGGTTTTCCGGTTTTTCTAGATCGCCCCAATGCCAGAACATTTCGCTACGCAGCTCTAATGCGCGAACTGGCTTACCGCAATGACGGTACCTTTGTGGGGCTCACCCAATACCAATGAGTAAAAGCATGGCTAAAATTATCTCCTGGTTTAAAGCGCCGGAACTGACCAACGGTGCCAAGAGCGCAAAACTAACAACACATGTGTTAGTAGGGTTGGCGCTCTTCACCGCAGGCTGCAGTGGCGCCCAAGTCAGTTTGGAAAACCAATTTCCAACCCCTCTGCTTGAGCCTATTCCTATAAAAGCCGGCATCGTTCTGAATGAACAACTGCTGAGTTATAACCACAACGAAGAAATTCAAGGCTCAGGCAAATTCAATATTCATATTGGTAGCGCCCAACGGAATATGTTTAGTCGACTGGGCGACGGGCTATTCAGCGAATATAGCGTGCTTGGGCAACTGGCAGGAAACGAAACTGTTGACGCCATTTTGCTGCCCGAAATTATGCAAATGCAAATGGCCCTACCCCGCCAAACACGCTCAGAGTATTTTGAGGTGTGGATGCGCTACCGGTTTCACTTCTACGATAACGAGGCAAATCTAATCGGCTCGTGGGACCTTCCCGCCTACGGCAAGGCAAACCAAAACGACTACCGAGGAGATGAAGCAGGCCTCAAAGCAGCGGCGCTTTCTGCATGCCGAGACGCCATGGCTTTCTTCAGCCTAAATTTCCAATCCGAATCTGTAGCCGCGCGCTGGGCTGCAGGCGAAAAAGGCACCCCGAAAGCGGCGCAGGAAACCTCAGAAGAAACCACATCAGAGAAGACGTTAGAGTCCGCTGAGAACTCAGCAGCAGAGCATGAGGCGGCAGATAAGATTGATGCGCTAGAAGAACAGAAAACAACAGAGCA
>QXZU01000077.1 GCA_009886205.1 K189A clade bacterium
GGCATCTCGTTTGCCCTTTGCATCATAGTAGAGCCAGATGAAAACGGAGACTGGAATAATGATGCCAGAGAGTATTCCTATAATCGGGACTATTTGGTCCATGTGACAACGCATCCTTATTTATGTAACGTTTACGTATCATAGCACGCTGCCACAAAAAGGGAAGTAAACGTTACATATTTAGATGCGCACAGGCCAAAGTCTACTGGCAGATGGCTTAGCAGTTGCTAATAATTAAACGGAGTCAGTTAATTGCTGTGCTGCCGTATCGCCATAGAAAGGTAATCCACACGCCAGCGGCAAACAGTAGTGATACCAACACCGCCATGGAACCGAGGTCTTTCGCAAGACCTGACAGCTCATGGTACTCCTGCCCAACGCGGTCAACGGTCGCCTCAATTGCCGTATTCAGAATTTCAACAATTAAAACGAGCGCCAGTGACATAAGTAGCAAAAGAAGCTCACTCAAGTTCTGGCTAATGACAAAAGATAAAGGTGCTAATACTGCCGCTAGGATAAGCTCCTGCTGGAAAGCGGCTTCTTGGGTAATTAGAAACTTGAAGCCTTTGCCTGAATGCCTAAAGGCGAGGAGTACTCGGGTAATACCCGTGTTTTTTTTCATGATTGCTCGCCCCTTAAGTGCCTGAGTCTAAATTACGTATTTTATTCGAATTATTGGCGAGTCGATGAGTGTACTAACACGGCTGATAGTGACGTGTCTTTGACACCCTTTATTTCTGTCAGCTTTTTGCCATTGGCTAATACCGCAATATAAGGCTCGCGTAGTGAAAGTTTGCGCCACACCTCAAGAGGTAGGTCGTTTAAAATAGAGTCCAATTTATTTTCACGACATAGGGCAGAGTCATGACTCACGATCACAAAGTGATCATACGTTTTATTTTCACGTTCTATATATTCGCTAAAACGGGGTGGCGCTAGCGTGCCGTCTTGCATTGCCATTGAGCATGTATCGGCTCTTACCAGCGGTTGTATTGAACTGTCAGATTTGATGCCAAATAATGTGACGCCGCGCTTAACCTTGTAGGACTCAGCATTACTTTTCAATTTGATGTAGGAGCTTGAGTGATGCGGTCCTCCAGCTGAACTTATAATAATTGCCTCGGCTAATGGCGCGGTAGTGCTAATGGCTTCAACGTCTATGAGCCCTGTCATTCGGTAGGTGGCCAGTCTGCGGCGTCTTATATTCGCCTGATCCACTGTCCGCTCTATATTTTCAAAGTACGCCGAAATGTCTTTGAAGGCGACGGTAAAACTCCGCTCCAGCGGTTGCACAAAGATTTGGCGAGCCCCCAGTGTGCCCAAGCTTAAACAGAAGTCGTTAGCTAAAATTCGCTGATTAGATGCTAACAGAGGAGCAATCTCCAGGCAGGTGTCGATCCATAGAAACCGCTGATCTTCGTCCAGTTTTTCAATGCGTTCCTGCAAACGTGTGCGGCCAGAGAAATCGAACATGACATCTTCAACCTGCAGGCTGTTATTGAGCTTGAGGGCTATCGGTAGTTTTAGGTTTTGCTCCTCAAGCTGGATGGTTTTTGCTTCTGGGTCGATCTGTGCGCCTAGAAAAATTTGCGGGAAATCCCAGAGCGTTCGAAGGAAGCCACGGTGAGACTTTAGGTACTTGGCTAGATTGAGGTAGGTTCCCGCTAGCGTCGGCTCTTCCGCCACTAGGTCGCGCCCAAACCCTAGGCCCGTTAGTGTTCCTCCCATGAGGTTGATTAAGGTGGGGCCCATATCAAGCGTGGTTCCGGGCTTGGTGATTTTCCCTGCTGGCAGTGCTTCATCGAAAACGAGCACGAGGTTTTTCCGGGTCTTTGATTTGAGCCGCGTTGCTGCTGTATTCGGCAAGGCGAGGTGGTCTGACGCAATGACCAAAATGGTGTTGCTGAGGAGTTCGTTGGTTTTTAAATCCGACACAAACTCGGCAACCAACTGATCGGCACAGTGAACCGCATTTAAAATCGGATTGGAGCCGTCTAGGTAGCGAGAGTTTTTACACGATGATGAGACATTGCCCTTTGGATGATGGGTATCAAGCGTCAAGCCAAATAAAGCAAAGGGCTGGTCGAGGGAGGCGAGCTTTTCGATACGTGATGTAAGCAGTGCATACAGGCTGTCATCGTAAAGGCCCCACCAGTTTCGATAATCTGGATTCGGGGTTTTGGCCAGTAGCTTGTCTACACCTTCAATGTGATCAAAACCATGGTCCTTATAAAACAGACCTTTGCCAGCAAAGCTTAGTGCAGCGCCACCCATGTAATGCAAAGCGTACCCTTGGTTCTTTAATATGTCGCCAAGACAAATAGCCTTGGGTAAAAACAGCTCCGCTCCAGATGTTGAATTGTTTTCGCCGGGTGAAATTAGTGGAATGCCGCATTGAGAGCTCACCATGCCAGCGATGGTCCAGCTGGTTCCCCACATTCCCTTGATATTAGTAAACTCGGTTGCGGCATTTCTCAAGCGCTGCAAATTTGGCGTAAGCCCTGGGAAGAGGTCTTTATCCAAGTAGTTAAGTTCGAGAGATTCTACGTAAAGATAAATCAGGTTCTTGCCGTCAAGACTCACTTTACTGGGGTCTACGGCAACATATTGCTCGGGTTGATCTTGCGGATTGCCGGTTTGAACAATCATTGCGGCTAGATTAATGAGCCCACTCGTTCCCGGGTTCGAGGCGATTGCCATCACGATCAAAGTGATGCTAGCTATACCGCGATATTGGGCCGTTCTTGCTCGCTTGGTGGTGAAAGACCAACGAAAAACCGCGAGGCTTATGCTGACAGAGATCAGAAAGTAAGCCAATGTGATTGCCATGGGTGTGGCAAAGTCACCGTATCCAGTACCCGACATGTCCATTGTTAGATGGTAAAGAACAGCTTCGTTGATACCATCGTCGGTCAGATGGTTGGCCAGCAGAAAGCAGCCAGATACTAGCAGCGCGAGTAAAAGATTTAAGGATATCAGTGTGGATTGCAGCCTAGAGGTGCAAGAACGTATTGAACTGCCTGCAGCAAGGAGTGTCAGTAATAGGCAAATGAAGACCATCGTGTGCTGCGCTCGT
>QXZU01000078.1 GCA_009886205.1 K189A clade bacterium
TGGGTGATTAGGCAGAGTTGGCATTCTAGCCGAAGATCACGGGCATTGTTAACTTGGTATGTGTAGAGATGTACATGAGCGGCAAGCGCTTGTCTAATGTGTGGTCAGCGATTTACGTTAGGATTTAAGGCAGGTGAAAAATGCACGGTACTGAACCCACTCAAGCCCAGTTAGCGGCCCTTGAAACCACGGCGGGTGGTGGCAATGACGGCCCATTTACCATGGTCAATTTGATTAAGTATAAAGATCAGGCCATTTATCCAGAGGACTACGATGGCCCAGCGCGTACTGGCCGTGAGGCGTATGCCCAGTATACGGGCACCGTTGGTCCGTTGATTTATGCCTTAGGTGGCAGCGTGGTGTTTCAACAAGACCGTGAGCTGTTATTTGTGGGCGACGAAACCGCAGACGCCGATGAGGTGATTATCGTCAACTATCCCTCGCGTAAGGCTTATTTAAATATGTTTCACAGCTCCGCCTATCAGAACGTGATTGTGCACCGTAAGGCGGGACTGGTGTGGCGAGTGCTTTATCAATGTACGGCTAAGGGGCGTGGCTAAAGTGCTTGGTTAAGAGCGGCAACCGTTTCAGGGGCTACTGTTTAAGCGGTATCTGTCTTGCTGTCTTTCCACCTAATTAGCTTGGCTGTTGTCATAGCCGCAGCCGTCGCCGTAACAAGTTATTCGCAAAAGCGTGTTTTAACAAAAACCTAGTGAATCAAAATCAGATTAAGGGGCAATTATGGCCGAGTATTTTACCGCTTTAAATCAGGACCACGTGGCCTTCATTGAGGCTCAGTCGATGTTCTTTGTTGCCACAGCTGACGCCGACAGCCCTATTAATGTCTCCCCTAAAGGTATGGATAGCCTGCGGGTTTTACCGGGTAATAGGCTGGTTTGGATGAACCTTACCGGCAGCGGTAACGAAACTTATACCCACTTGCAGAGTACGCCGCGCATGACCCTGATGTGGTGCTCGTTCGCCAAACAACCCCTCATTTTGCGCGTATATGGCAACGCCAAGTGTATTCTTCCCAGTGACGAGGCTTGGTCAGACTATGCCGCGTTAATGCCAGAGCAGTTGGGCGCTCGGCAGTTCTTTGTTATGGACATGGAGGTGGCGCAGACCTCCTGTGGCTGGGCGGTGCCGGAAATGCAGCTGGTTAAAGAGCGGCCGACGCTGAGCAAGTTTGCGCAAAATTTGGGCGCGGAAAAGATTCAAGCCTCTTGGACAAAACAACGGTCGCGCCCCAAGGACTTTCAGTCTAGTTCGAGTTAGTGGGCCGACATCTTGTCGGTGCCAGTCGCTACAAAATTTCCATGCAAAACCGCTTTAGGTTGTGCCTGCTTTTTCTAAGCGCCGCGGCGGTTAGCTGATTTTCCCTACAAGTCCCGGCATGCAACTGCATGTCGCTGGTACTTATCCCGTGGGAGGTGTGATAAAACTAAGGCATAAGAGTTAGGGGAAAAAATATGAGTCAGTTAGATCTAATTGTACGCGGTGGCCGGGTAATTGACGGCACAGGCGTTGGCGAGTTTACCGGTGATATTGGCGTGCGCGATGGCAAAATTGTCGAGATCAGCGCCAATGGCCCCATCACTTCACAGGCCAAGCAAACGTTGTCCGCAGAGGGTGCCATTGTCGCCCCGGGCTTTGTTGATATTCACACCCATTACGATGGCCAAGCCACTTGGTCTAACCGCATGTCGCCTTCTAGCCATCATGGTGTGACCAGTGTGGTGATGGGTAATTGTGGTGTGGGGTTTGCACCCGTTCGGCCCACAGACCACGACTTACTGATTGAGCTGATGGAAGGGGTAGAAGACATTCCCGGTGTGGCGCTGAATGAGGGCTTGAGCTGGGACTGGGAAAGCTTCCCTGACTATATGGACTATTTGTCTAAGCGCCAGTTTGATATGGATGTGGGCGCTCAGATACCTCACGCGGCTTTGCGTGTGTATGTTATGGGACAGCGCGGCGCTGATCGTGAACCGGCTACACCTGAAGACATTGCCCAGATGCGCCAGCTCACTGTAGAAGCCATGGCTGCCGGCGCATTGGGCTTTACCAGTTCTCGTACGCTGAATCACCGAACCTCTCGTGGCGAGCCTACGCCCACGTTGCAAGCTGAAGTGGACGAATTGTTAGGTATGGCCAGCGCGCTAAAAACTGCAGGGCGCGGGGTAATGGAAATGATCTCGGACTTTGACGACTTAGAGGGAGAGTTTTCGCTGCTCAAGCAGATGGTCGACACCTCAGGCAGACCTATGTCTATCTCCTTGGCCCAGGGTTTGAGTCCTCATGGCTGGCGCAAAATACTGGGTAAAATTGAGCAAGCCAGCGACAGCGGCTTGGTTATGCGTGGCCAAGTTGCGCCGCGCCCAATTGGTATATTGTTGGGTTTGACCACAACGCTGGCGCCATTTACTACTCGGCCTTCCTTTACTGAACTAGGTCAGCTGCCTTTGGCCGAGCGATGTTTAGCCCTTGCTGATCCTGCCCGCAAAGCAAAGATTTTGGCTGAGGAAACCGGTCGCGGTTTTGCGCGTCTTTATCACTTAATGGATGAAGGGCGCAAAATTTGGCTGATGAGCGATCCGCCTAACTATGAGCCAGACCCCAAGGACAGCTTGTATGCTCAAGCTACCCAGCGCGGCCTAGATCCTTGGTCCTATATTTACGATGTGCTGTTGCAAGATAACGGTACTAGTCTGCTGTATACGCCTTTTGCCAATTATGCCGAAGACAATTTAGATTGCTGCCGCGACATGATATTGCACAAAGACACCGTTATGGGGTTGGGTGACGGGGGTGCGCATGTGGGCACTATTTGCGACGCCAGCTTTATTACCACGTTGATTACGCACTGGGGCCGTGACCGCAGCAGAGGGCAGCGCATAGACCTGCCCACGTTGATTAAGTGCCAGACCCAAGACACCGCCAGGGCCGTAGAGTTATATGACCGGGGCACGTTACAGGTGGGTATGAAAGCAGATCTGAATATTATCGATTTTGATAACCTGCACGCGGGCTTGCCGGAAATAGTCAACGACCTACCTGCGGGTGGTGCGCGCCTACAGCAAAAAGCGCGAGGCTATGAGACCACCATAGTGTCTGGCGAAGTCACCTATGTGCAGGGTGAGGCCACAGATGCGCTGCCCGGCCGCCTAATTCGTAAGTAGCAGGTTATTGGTTTTTAACGGTTGAGTAACGCAGCGCTCAGGGAGTTGATCAGTAGGCATGGATGGACCGCTTAAACATATTAGAGTTTTAGATTTGACCATTGCGCGGGCCGGGCCCATGGCGGTGCGCCTGCTTGCTGATTGGGGCGCGGATGTCATTAAAATTGAACCGCCGCCGCGTAAGAACGCCCAAGGCAGTTCTGTCACCGGCGGGCGGCGCGGTCCTGACGAGCAGAATCTGCATCGCAATAAACGCTCATTAGCCATTGATCTTAAAACCTTGGAAGGTAAACGACTGTTTCATAAGCTCGCAGCAGATGCTGACGTGGTGGTGGAGAATTTTCGCAGCGATGTGAAGTATCGCCTTGGGGTAGATTACGACACCTTAAAAGCCATTAATGGCAAAATTATT
>QXZU01000079.1 GCA_009886205.1 K189A clade bacterium
CACCCTTTGTACCTGTACAATTATCGCAATGACTCTTTCAGGCAATACAAACGACTACTACCGCATTGGTAGTGTCGCATCCTTAACGGGCATAGCCGTTGAGCGCCTGCGTGCATGGGAAAGACGTTATCAATTTAGCCCTGCTTACAAAGACGGCAAAACCCGCTTTTACAGCAAAGATCAGCTTGAAATTCTCAAGAAAATCAAACGCTTAATCGATCAGGGGCAAACCATATCCAGTGTTATTAACTTAACCGAAGAACAACTTGATGCACGCTCTGGCAACGCTCAAAGCGCGCCACAAGCGCAGAATTTGGTCGGCCAGTCACCCAGAATTGGCTTGATTGGTGCCAATTTATTGCAATTAGAACAACGAGTTAGCGGGAATCAGCGCTTAGACATTGTGTCGCGCTGGGCCAACCTAGACGCGTTTCTCGGCGAACAAAGCGGCCCGCTAGGCGACATGGATGCACCCCAAATATTGGTGTTACAACTTCCGGTCCTCACTGAACAAGCCATTAGGCAAGCCCAACAGGCGTTGCCCAACACTAAAATCATCACGCTTTACCAGTTTGCTACGGCGAATCAAATCAGCCGTTGCCAAGAGCAACAAGTTTCGACCCTGAAGTGGCCCTTGTCCTGGGAGGAAATTGAATATACCTGCATCAACGAATTTGGCCTGCCGAGGTTATTTGGCGTCAGCGCCCCTCGTCGCTTTAGCGATGAGGAGCTGATTGCCATTGCGGCAGAGGACCAAGATCCAAACCAGTGCGCCCAACACCTGGTTGAGCAAATACACCAACTCAACGCGTTAACTGACTATTTGCAGACTTGTGCAGGCGAGGAGGAAGTTAAGGAAAGCACGGGCAAGCGCGAGGCATTACAGGCCTTAGCCCAAACTCGAACAGAAACGGCTCAAGCAAGGGCCCAACTGGAAACAGCCCTAGACACCTTGATTACCGCAGCCTACAAACAACAGGCTGATGCACCAACCTCGGTACAAAGCGTGCGCCCGGACGGCTTTTCCACTCACTAACCGAGTAAACCCGCCGCTGAGTGATCCATATCTACTGTTTCTTGCAAAAAACCGTACATAACCTGTACAAAAAGCTAAATATTTGTTGATTTAGTAATTTTGTACTGTACACTTCTTTGCATATTCAAGTTTCAGGCGCGCTCTCAACTCAAAACACCCTTCCTTACAGTGTCCTTCCCCCCGAAGTCGAGTTGCTTTCAGACAATTGAGTCTGACGCGCCTTTTTTATTCAAGTCCTCTAAGCCACCCCGAACGCAGTTCGGGGCGCGCTTCGAGCGACCCTTTTACTAATAACTCAAAAATTCTAACGCCGCCTCGGCGCGTAAGGTAATACCCTCTTTCTGGGCATCCAAATCCACATCGCGATCTTCACCCATAGCACCCACCAAGTAGCGCTTGTATACGCCCTGGCCAATTGCCGCCAAACGCCAGTGCGAAAAGGCCCTGTAGTAGTTAATGTCAGACAAATCTCGCCCTGATGCTTCGGCATATAAATCAGACAATGTTTCGCGGCTACAAAATCCACCAGCGGCGGTAGGTACCACATCTTCCTCGCCCTCACCGGGCTGCACCCAAGAGTTAAGCAAATAACCTACATCGGCCAGAGGGTCACCTAGGGTACAAAGCTCCCAGTCTAAAACCGCAGCAATTTTGCCCTCACCCACAATCATGTTACCCAAGCGGTAATCGCCATGAACAATGGTAGCGCCCACTTGCTCGGGCATACGCTCTGCAAGCAACCGTGTACTTTCGTCCATAGCTGGCACTTCATGAGTCTTGGTGGCCGCCCATTGCTTAGTCCATCGGTTCATTTGACGCTGCAGGTAGGCCTCTTTACGACCTAAATCGCCCAAACCCACTTCGTCTGGATCCATATCATGCAAAGCCGCAAGCACTTCAATGACACTGGCACCCAGCGTTGCACGCTCGCTCATTGGCACAGGTTGAGTGACTTCTGCGTCGTGTAAAACAGGTCCGCTGACATAGTCCATCACATAAAAAGGCGCATCGTTTACAGACACGTCAGTACACAGACCAATAGTTTGGGCTACTGGCACCGAGGAGTTGCTCAGCGCTGAAATAATTTTGTGCTCGCGCCCCATGTCATGCGCACTTTCCAGCACATGGCCTAGCGGCGGACGGCGCAATACATATACGCGACCTTTGGCATCTTTCACGCCATAGGTCAGATTCGAGTGCCCACCGGCAATAAGGTCGAACTCCAAAGGCAGCGCCAAATCTGCAATGTGCGATTGCATCCAAGCCGTAACCGACGCCACATTAATGCCCTGAATATCCCCTGCGCTTGCTAAAGCCATGCCGCTCTCCCGATGTTGTTTTGTTATGTTAGACGCGGGCCTTTCAGGCAAAAGCATATGCGCGCTTTTGCATTTGGCCTTGGCTATTTGCGCAGCCACCTATTCGCCCCCATCTCTGGAAAGGAATAATACCCACATCTGAAGCATTTGTAGGCATTTGTCGCGATTTATAAACGCGCTGCTAGAGCATTTAAGAAAGCTGGCACAATCAGCCGCGCCTTAGCCTTCATACACTTTCAACAAAAGTGTAGAGTCCTCGCATGAATTTTTTTGTTGGCGTAAATTTTTTCTTTCAAGGCATCGCGCTGGCGAATAAGCCGGGCTTGCGCCGTTATTTTTGGCTGCCGGTGGGAATTGGGCTTTTCCTTACTTCAGTGACTTTGTACTTTTTTGGCAGCAGTATTATTGCGGCGGCCACTCCAGACTTACCCGACTGGCTGAGCTGGCTCGCGTGGATTATTGTGCCGGTGCTCTTCGTGCTACTGGCGTTAGTCTCAGCTTGGTCCGTGAGTTTTATCACCATCATTATTGCCTCGCCGCTCTTCAGCGACCTAGCCAGCGCGGTTGAACGGCAAGCGCAGGACACAACTCCGTCCACGCTCTCAGAATTAGACAATTCCGCGGCTAACAACAAAAGTGTTATGTCTCTGTTAAACGGTATATGGAAGGATCTTGGCCGCGAACTACGCAAGCTACGCTACCACCTGCCACGGCTCCTAGGCCTACTCATTCTTAGCTTTATCCCCGTGGTAAATCTAATTGCTCCGCTGCTCGGCGGCTTATATGGCGCGTGGATTATGTCGGTCCAATTTTCTGACTACGCCGCTGACAATCACAACATGAGCTTTACAGATTCCCTAGCGCAGCTAAACCAAAACCTGCTGCCTTCCATGGGTTTCGGCGCCATGACCAGCCTAGCCATGGCAATACCACTGCTTAACTTTTTCTTACTGCCCGCAGCGGTAGCTGGCGGCACCCTACTGTGGCGTCACAACCAAACCAACAAGACTGAATAGCCCCGTATAACTGCCACCACTATCGCCTCGATACCCAAGCTTGCCTTGAGCGCCACTAGAATAAGCGTCCAATTCGCCAAAATTCACCTGCGCCTCCGGGCCTTGTGCAACCTATCCAAGGGCGTATTATTCCCACATCACATTTTTAAATGATTCCTATTGTTTTATCGGAGCACACACATGTACCGCAGCTTCTTTTCTACAGCCTTGTCCAGATTTTTGTCTATAGCGCTGGTCATTTCCGGATTACTGATGAGCATCAATTCCCACGCAGAAAGAATTGATAACTTTGTATTGCTCGACCACAACGGCGATGCTCAGAACCTTTATTACCATCAAGACGCCAGCGCTATTGTGATCATGATTCAAGGCAATGGTTGCCCAATCGTGCGCAACGCCCTGACTGACTACAAGCAGGTGCGCGACGAGTTCGAGTCTCAGGGTGTTAAGTTCTTCATGCTCAATTCAAATCTGCAGGACACCCGCAGCGCCATTGCACTGGAGGCAAAAAAATACAGCATCGACATGCCCATCATGCATGATGAAACACAGCTTATTGGCGAAGCCCTTAATCTAGTGCGCACCGCCGAAATATTGGTGATTAATCCTAAAACATGGAACATCGAATACCGTGGCCCAATTAACGACCGCCAAGTTTACGAGCGCCAAAAGCAAGAAGCTTCCGCACACTACGCCAAGGACGCAATCCGCGACGTTATTGCGGGCGACACAGTAGCCGTTGCTCAGCGGGATGCCATCGGCTGCCTAATCAACTTCGCCGAGAAAAACGGTGCTCACGAGCAAATCAGCTACACCGAAACCATCGCGCCGCTGCTGCAAGAGAAGTGCGTGGTTTGTCATACCGATGGCGGCATTGGCCCCTGGGCAATGTCTAGCTATGAATTAGTGCGCGGCTTTGCACCCATGATGCGTGAAGTGATCCGCACTAAGCGCATGCCACCTTGGCACGCTGACCCACATGTGGGTGTTTGGAAAAACGACAAATCATTAAGCATTGAGCAGACCCAAACGTTAGTCCATTGGATTGAAGCCGGCGCCCCACGCGGCGAAGGCGTAGACCCATTAAAGGGACTTTCTATTGCACAAGTAGAATGGCCACTGGGTGAGCCTGACCTAATATTGGAACTGCCTGAATACACAATCCCAGCTTCTGGCGTGGTTGAGTACAAGTTCCCAAGATTAGCCAACCCGTTAGACACTGGTGTTTGGGTTAAGTCCGCAACGGTAATTGCCGGCAACAGAGAAGTGGTCCACCATATTTTGGCAGGTTCCATTGATGCGGGCGCATCAGCTGAAAAACGTGACAGCGGTGTATTCGATAACTACCTAATTGGCTACGCGCCCGGCAATGAATCGAATGTTTTCCCAGCAAAAACAGGGGTATACATTGCACCCGGCGGCGAGTTCACCTTCCAAATTCACTACACACCCAACGGTCTTGAAAGTGTAGACAACTCCAAAATCGGTTTGTACTTCCATGATGAGAAGCCAGAAAATTTCTATCGCCAAGACGTGGTTATTAACCCAATCATCAGCATCCCAGCTAATACCGCACGGCATCCTGAAGTGTCTTATTTTGCCTTCGACAAGCCCGCGCTGCTGCACGACTTAGTACCCCACTCCCACTACAGGGGCGTTGCGTCTAAGTTTGAACTGATCAAGCCAGACGGCAGCAAGGAGCTCATTCTTTCAGTGCCTAACTACGACTTTAACTGGCAGCGAACTTACGAGTTGGTTGAGCCAAAGCAAATTGAAGCCGGGTCTAAGTTGGTACATACCACTTGGTACGACAACTCCACAGCAAACAAGAGCAACCCTGACCCAGACAGAAACGTCACTTGGGGCTTGCAGAGCTGGGACGAAATGCTCTACGGCGCGTTCAGTTATACCTTGGTGAATGAAACAACCGAAGCACCCATACACGACAAAGGTTTGGCACAATTGACCCAGTACTTTGGGTTTATCGACAAAGACCTAGATGGCAAATTAAGCTGGAAAGAACTGCCTAAGCGCATGAAGAAGCAGTTGGTACAGGGCTTTAAAGCCGTAGACACCAATGGCGACGGCGGCTTGGACATTAAGGAAATGTACAACATTGAAAAGCGTCGAGCGGCAAAGCAGCAAGAGGCTGCAGCCGACGCGCGTTAATCATTAACGCAGCCGAAATTGCAGACAACTGCTAGGAAAACCCCGCTTCAAGCGGGGTTTTTTATGTACAATTTTTTACGCGTGTTTTCACTTATGTTTTCACTCGTGAATGACAGGTAGTACGGCTAACTCGCTACCTAAATACTTATCAACAATATTGGGAGAAAGATATGGAACGTCCTTACGACATTATCATTTGGGGCGCGAGCGGATTCACCGGCAAACTAGTGGTGGACTATATGTCCAAAAACTACGCCAACAGCAATGTTCGCTGGGCCGTCGCGGGCAGAAACACTGAGAAGCTCACCTCCATACTTGCTGGTCGCAATGTACCCGTACTGCAAGCTGACAGTCATGACACAAACTCCCTAGACAATCTTGTGCAACAAGGCCGAGTGATACTGACCACTGTCGGACCCTATGCACGCTACGGCTCTGAACTGGTTGCAGCCTGCGCGCGCCACGGTACGCACTACTGCGACCTCACCGGTGAGGTTCACTGGATGCGCGAGATGATCACCAAGCACCAGGACGAAGCCACAGCCAGCGGCGCGAGAATAGTTCATACCTGCGGATTTGACAGCATACCGTCAGATCTAGGCGTCTATTTTCTACAACAGCAAATGCAAGCCAAACACGGCGTTCCAGCCAAACACATTAAGTATCGTCCCCGCGCCTTTAGCGGCGGATTCAGTGGCGGCACCATAGACAGCATGATGGCGATGATGGAAAGCGCGCAAAAAGACGCCTCTATCGTCAAAACCATGGCCAACCCTTACTGCCTGAATGACAAGATGAAGGGCCTAGATGGACCAGACCGCATGAGCGCCTACTTCGATGAAGACTTCGACGCCTGGGTTGGACCCTTTGTTATGGCTGCCGTTAACACACGCGTGGTGCGGCGCAGCAACGAATTATTGAACGGCGCCTATGGCACAGATTTCCGCTACGACGAAGGCACCGTCATCAGTAAAGGTGCTAAAGGTTTCTTGGGCGCAAACGCGGTAGGCGCAGGCACCATGGCTTTTGCGGGCTTGGCAGCGTTGCCCATCACTCGTCCGTTACTGAAAAAATTTCTACCCAAGCCCGGCGAAGGACCCACACCAGAGGCCATTGAAAACGGCCACTACCACATTGAATTGCGCGGCATACACCCCACCGACCCCAGCAAGAATATGACCGCTCACGTTAGGGGCGACAAAGATCCGGGTTATGGTTCAACGTCCAAGATGATTGTTGAGAGTGCATTAGCCTTGGCTCAAGACGACTTACCGGTTAAAGGTGGCTTCTGGACACCGGCAAGTGCAATGGGGGATGCATTACTTAGCAGACTACCCGCAAGCGCGGGCGTGACCTTTGAGATAGAGTAACTTGGTTAGGTAACCTGTTCTCTAGTCTTGGG
>QXZU01000008.1 GCA_009886205.1 K189A clade bacterium
AAAAAATGGGGAAAGAAAATGTTTGATGATCAAAGTATCGACGCTTTAACAGAGTTACAAATGCCAGAATCTTTGGTGCCACACAAGCACAGCGCCGACCCTTTTGCCTGCCCATGCTGCGCTAACGTATTTTCCGAGACGCTACGACTGACAAACACCGACCTCAGTGAGCACGCTAAAGGGCTACCGCCAGGCCCGCGAAGCATAGGAACGCCAATGCTGGTGACCAACGCGCACATTATCACCATGGATGCGAGTCACCCCAATGCAGACACCATGCTCGTAGTGGACGGCAAAATTCTTTGGGTGGGTATGCAAGCGGACGTGCCAGAAGAACACAATGACCTTAAGCGGCTAGACCTGAAAGGCAAAGTTGTGGTGCCCGGATTTGTTGAACCGCACATGCACTTGCCGCCTCTAGCCATGCTGCACAGTTTTTCCAATATTGGTCCAAATAGATTTGACACCACAGCGCAAGCGTTAGAGCAACTAAAAAAAGATGCAGCGGCTACGCCGCATGGTGAATGGGTGGTGGGGCGTCAATTTGATCCGTCATTGCAACAAGGCCCAGACTATTTAACCCGGCAAATGCTGGACGAAGTAAGTACTGACCACCCCGTATTTGTCTACAACGCATCGCTGCATTTGGGTTACTGCAACAGTGTTGCCATTGATTTGGCTGGCCTGGATGAAAACACTCCAGACCCACAGGGCGCGGAGCTAGGTCGCGATGCTGACGGTAAGCCTAATGGTGTACTCAAGGCGGGCCCAGCAATGGCATTGGTTGTGCGCCACAACACCAAGCTAAAAGAACAAAATTTGGCTGAAGCCTGCCTAAGCGTTTTTAACTCAGCCAATGAAGTAGGTATTACCACCCTGTGCGATCAGGGCACCGGTATGTTTCAAGGTCCAAAAGAGTTGGATCTATATCAGAGCCTGCATGACAGCGGTCGCATGACGGCACGTTTTCGTTACTGTGTTTCACAAGCCGCCGCTAAGCGTTGGGACGAAATTGGCTTAACCTGGGGTGAAGGCGACGAATGGGTGCGCCGTACTGGCTGGAAAATAGTGTCCGACGGATCTAATCAAGGCCGCACAGGGTTACAGCGTGAAGCCTTTGTCGGTTCAGATGCTAAAGGTATGGCTTACATAGAAAAAGACGAATTAGATGAGGCGGTAGAAAAGCGCCTGCGCGAAGGTTGGGCGGTGTGTGTCCATGCCAATGGCGATGCGGCCATTGACCGCGTGTTAGATGCGTTCAGTAAAGCTAAGGCCAAAGGCCTAGACCCAGCGGCCCAGCGCTGCCGAATTGAGCATTGCAGCATATTGCACGATGACCAAATTGAAAAAATGGCCGAGCTAGGGCTTTCACCCAGTTTTTTAATTGGCCACGTACATTATTGGGGCAAGGCTTTTGTTGAAGACATTTTTGGTCCAGAAAAAGCCGCCAAACTAGACCGCACTGGCGCTTGCGAGGATTTGGGTATCCGTTGGACCATTCATTCAGATGATCCTGTGACCGAAATGAATCCACTGCGTTGCATGGAAAATGCGGTAACAAGGACTATGTGGCGATCTGATCAGCTGTTGTCCCCAGAAGAACGTGTGCCTGCGGCAGCGGCATTGCGCGCCGTGACTATTGATGCCGCTTGGCAATGCCATTCAGATCATGAGGTAGGTAGCTTGAAGGCAGGTAAATTCGCAGACTTCTTAGTGTTAGATAAAGATCCGTTAGCCGTTGCCCCAGAACAATTGGGCTCAATACAAGTGTTAGAGACTTGGATCAGCGGCGAGCAGGTGTTCGCTCGGACATAGAAATATGAATTGCCTCTAAAAAAATTGGAGAGCCTCGTTTCTGTAGCCCTAAGACATCTACATCGGCGGTCGATACGCTACACGGCATGTTGGTCGACTTTGGGAAGATCGCAAGATGCTGGCAAATAACTCTCCCGTAAATTTGGCTGTAAATCTGAATGCGCCGGTGTTATTGGTGCATGGCGAAAAAGATCGAGTAGTAGACATCCGTCAGTCAAAAAAAATGGCTAAAGTGTTGAATAGGCAAAAGCCCGGCTTAAGTGAGTTTGTTGAATTGCCAGATGGCGACCTCTACTTGTCTGGGTATGAGAATCGAATCACCTTTGCGAAAACGATGACCGAATTTTTACAGTCCCACCTTAATCCGCAGACCACACTATCGGTCAGGTGATTTGGCAAAGGGTTAGACTTGACGCCACGCTGGTATTTGGGCTTCGCAAACTCAAGAGGGAGAGGGCGGCCAGCATAACCGTATTACGTAGTCCTATGGCTTGGCCGCTCTGGAGTATCGAAGCAGAACTAAGATGCTTTAGCTCTGCTTTCGCAGGTATTTATCGCCCTGTTCTGTGCTGTTTGTATTGGTTGCAGATAGCTTACTGGTTCATGTAGGCGGCTACCCGCTGGTTTATATTTTTACGCAGGTTCATATGGAACAGGCTGTAGTCGTATACGTGGTAGTTGCCGGGTCCAAACGCCATAAGCGTATATTTGTCTGATTTCACCTCTGAGATAATCAGTTGGCCATTGCTGCACTGTGCGTCGGTAACGCCTGGTTCAATTTCGCCCCCTGCGGTAAATACAACGCCGCCGAGATTTTCTTCAAAGCCCGCCTGCTTTTCATCAACCTGCCATGTGAGCGGATTTACGCAGATGTCGCCAGGTGTGCCAAGAATTACATCGGCACCTTGGGTGTTGGTATTCCAAGAAACCTGGCAGTTAATTTGCTCTGGGGTGGTGCAAACGTCAAGGCCATTGCTGCCGTCTAAGGAGAAACCTATGGGGTAGGCGGCAACCATTCGCTGGGCCAGATCAGTGCCTACAATTTCTTCCTTAATCAGTCTGTCTGAATGAAACGAACCTTGGCTATGCCCTGCCAAAATAAAGGGCCGCCCGTCATTGTAGTTTTCAATAAAGTACCTGAATGCCGTTTTGACATCGTTATACGCCAGTGCCAACGCTTGTTCGCCATTTTTCACTTCGCTTGTATCAGTAAAACTGTACAAGGTGGCTTGGCGGTAGCGTGGTGCATAAACGTCGCAGCAGCCATTGAACACACTGGCTTGATCGCGCATAACCCATGAATCTGTAATTTCATTTGCGCGTTCGTTGTCTAGCGGCTGGTTCCAACCACTGGGAGAGACAAAAGTAGTTGGGTGAATAAAGAAAACGTCCACTGCTACTTTTGAATTAGCGTCTAAGGTCAGTCCATTAGGTATGGAATCTGCTGAATCTTCACGGGTGGGTAATGCAGCCCAATTTGTATCGTCTGTGTAGTCTGGTGCGGCGGCAGGTGCCTGCTCGGAAAAGTCATGACCGGGTGCGATGTAATAAAAACCTACAACCATCATTAATGGTCCGCGATAGATGAAACCAAACACACTCAGTACTACGACCAGCGTCCCAAGGCCAATTAGAAACTTTTTCATATATAGACTCCCCTCTACGTTTTGTTCAGTGCATTTTTGGGTAAAGCGTTACATCTCTCTTTTCTAGCTGTGTACCGTTGATTGCCGGTCTTTTGTCAGTGAAACCGGCTTTTTCATCAATGGCGCTACGAGTGTTATTACCGGTGATAAGTCAGTGCCTGTCCGAACGGCCCGGGCTGCACGCTGCCGTCTGAGTAACGCAGATGGCCGTTCACCCAGGTTTTATCAATGCGATGACTGAACTTGTGCCCTTCGAATGGACTCCAACCGCACTTACTTAAGATGGGCATTTCTACATGTTCGCTGTCTGGTGAGACCAATATAAGATCAGCAAAATAGCCTTCGCGAATAAATCCGCGTTCTGCAACCTGATACAAAATGGCAGGGGCGTGGGCAGTTTTATGAACTATTTGCTCAATGCTAAACGTGCCGTCAGTGACTCTGTCTAACAGCGAAATAACTGCGTGTTGTACTAAAGGCAGCCCCGCTGGCGCTGTTGAATACTTGCGACCTTTTTCTTCCCAAGTGTGTGGGGCATGGTCCGTTGCAATCACATCAATACGATCCTCGGCAACTGCTTTAAGTAATGCTGCTTGGTCCGCTGGTGTTTTGATTGCAGGGTTACATTTGATCAGCGCGCCTTTGTCAGCGTAGTCATCGGAGTTAAAGAACAAGTGATGCACACAGGCTTCAGCAGTAATGCGCTTACTTTCAATTGGGCCTGTGTCAAACAAGTCCAGTTCCTTGGCGGTAGTTAAATGCAGTACATGTAACTTTGTACCGTGCTTTCTGGCCAAACCTACGGCGAGTGAACTGGAGGCATAGCAGGCTTCCACGGAACGAATATTTGGGTGTTCAGAAAAGGGGATGTCTTCGCCCCATTTTGCTGTGGCTGCGGCTTCTGCCTCTAAAATCATAGGCGTGCTTTCACAGTGAGTGGCAACCAATAGCGAAGTGGCTGCAAAAATACCCTCTAGGGTTGCAGTATTGTCTACCAGCATATTGCCGGTGCTTGCGCCCATAAAAATCTTTACGCCACAGGTCAGGCTGGTGTCTACGCTTTTAACCGCTTCCAAGTTGTCGTTGGTAGCGCCCAGATAAAAGCCGTAGTTAGATGCTGAGCATTTAGAGGCTCTGTCGCGCTTGTCTATAAGGGCTGCTTGGGAAATGGTCAGCGGATTACAGTTGGGCATTTCCATATAGCTGGTGATGCCGCCTGCCACTGCCGCAGCAGATTCTGTGGCTATGGTGCCTTTATGTTCTAGGCCGGGTTCGCGAAAATGCACTTGGTCGTCGATCATGCCCGGCAGTAAATAGGCACCCTTAGCATCTATGGTTTCGCAATGTTCAGGCGCGGGCACATTAATGCCTTTAATACGCTCGCCCTCTATCACCACATTACCCTCGGTAATGGTGCCTTCATTGACGATGCGCGCGTTGACTATTTGATAGTTCATAATTTAATCCTGACCTCTGCTTCTATTTCTACAGGTACGTTAAAGGGTAGTTCCGCCATGCCTACAGCAGAGCGGCTATGTGCGCCAACCTCGGGTCCAAAGACTTCCAAAATAAGGTCAGAGCAGCCATTTATAACTCCGGGCAATTGATTGAAGCCGGGTGCGGTGTTGACCATACCAAAAACTCTTAACCAACTGGCAACGCGATCTAAATTGCCGATGCTCGCCTTAATGCTGGCGATGAGTCCTAGTCCTACTTGTCTGGCAATTTGGTTAGCTTGTTCGGGGTCTATTTCTGCGCCTACTTTGCCCAGCGCCCTGCTCATTTTACCGTCGGCATCAGTGGGGACGTGGCCAGATAAATATAAATGCGTGCCATCTATGCGGACCAAGTCAAAGGGTAGGTGCCCTGTATCCATGGGCTTGGGCAAGACTAAGCCCAAGTCTTTAAGGCGTTGTTCTACGCTCATGCTTTTTCTCTTTGTGCTCTTTTAATGATCAGGGCGCAGCCGGTGTGTGGCCTCTGCGGGACCCAAGGTTGGTTCTGGTGCACCGTTAGATTAATTGGCTAAGGTCATTTTGGCCAGTGAGAATGGGTGGTTTTTCTCCCGTCTCCTGTGATTGATTAGTGCAACATTGAGTGTTTGTTCAATGGCTTAGAGTGCCTTGTGGTCATGCATTGTCTAGAGAAAGTGCTTAATTGCACTTAGTGCAATTGCTTATTTACTGCATAATCTCGGAATGAATCCAATTACAAAAAATCACACTGCGGTTTTGCAGCACTTACAGCGCACGTTGCCTGCTGAGTGTTTAATTACCGACGGTGCCGGCCTTAGGCCCTACGAAACTGACGGACTTACTGCCATTCGGGAAATGCCTTGGGTGGTTGTGTTACCCGAGACCGAAGCTCAAGTAGTGGACGTTATGGCCATATGCCGCCAGCACGGTGTCCCCGTTATTCCTCGCGGTGCGGGTACGGGGCTCTCCGGTGGCGCACGTCCTCATAAAGACGGCGTGGTGCTTGGGCTGTCTAAGATGAACAAAATTCTTTCTATAGACCCAGATAATCGAGTAGCCCAAGTGCAGCCTGGGGTGCGTAACTTGGCCATTTCTAATGCCGCCAAGCCTCATGGCTTGTACTACGCGCCAGACCCCTCTTCCCAGATCGCATGCAGTATTGGCGGCAACGTTGCCGAAAATGCGGGTGGGGTACATTGCTTAAAATACGGTCTGACTGTGCACAACGTGTTGGGCGTGCGGGTGCTGACCAGCGACGGTGATGTAATGGAAATTGGCGGCGCGCTTTACGACAACCCCGGTCTGGATATGCTGGCGCTGCTTTGCGGCTCTGAAGGCATGTTGGGTATTGTCACCCAGGTGACCGTTGCGCTGTTACCGGAGCCTGAGAAAAAGTCTGTAATTTTGGCCGGTTTTAAACAGGTAACTGATGCCGGCAATGCGGTCGCCAGTATCATTGGCGCGGGCATTATTCCCGCAGGCATGGAGATGATGGACAAGCTCGCTGTGCAAGCAGCCGAGCAGTTTGCTCATGCAGGTTATCCTTTAGATGCTGCGGCGATTTTGATTATTGAGTTAGACGGCGCTGAAGCAGAGTTAAGTGCTGTCACCGCCCAAGTAATAGACCATTTAAACGCCAGCGGTGCCTATCAAATAGACCAAGCCGACGATGCCGAAACTCAAGCCAGATTGTGGAAGGGTAGAAAGTCTGCGTTCCCTGCGGTGGGGCGACTGTCTCCAGATTATATTTGCATGGACGGCACCATTCCTCGGCATCAGTTGGCGCATGTGCTGACGCAAATTGACGAGTTATCTGAGCGTTTTGGTCTGGCGGTAGCCAATGTCTTTCACGCAGCAGATGGCAATTTGCATCCGTTAATTTTGTTTGATGCCAACGTGCCGGGACAAACCGACCACGCTATGGCAATGGGCGGTGAAATTTTGCAGTGCTGTGTGGCCGCCGGTGGCACAGTGACTGGGGAACACGGTATTGGTGTTGAGAAGCTGGACACCATGTGTGTGCAATTCACCAGTGACGAGTTGGACCAGTTCTTTCGTATTAAAGACGCCATGGATCCCAGTGGCGTTTTAAATCCCGGTAAGGGTATTCCTACGCTGACCCGCTGTGGTGAGTTGGGCGGCATGCACGTGCATAAAGGCCGCCTGCCGTTTCCTGAGTTGGAACGTTTCTGATGGCTGCAGATTTAAGTGCGCAGATGATAAGCAGTGTTAAAGACGCGTACGCCAGTGGGCAAAGTCTGGTCATCAGCGGGCAGGGCAGTAAGGGCGCTTGGTTACCCGACCCGGAGATGAGTGCCGGTGGCACGCTGGACGTAACAGGCCACAGCGGCATTCAAGCTTATCAGCCAGAAGAATTAGTGATCACCGCACGGGCAGGTACATCTCTAGAAGAAATTAATGCAGTGCTTGCGGCAGAAGGCCAGATGCTTGCCTGCGACCCCCCCAGATTTCAACCAACCCAAACAGATGGGGTGGTCGGCGATAATGCAAGCGGCACCTTGGGCGGTGTTGTCGCTACCGGTTTAAGCGGTCCCGGACGTCCATGGAGTGGCGCTGTGCGTGACGCTATTTTGGGTGTTGAGCTGGTCAATGGTAAAGGCGAGTACCTTAAGTTTGGCGGTCAGGTGATGAAGAATGTGGCTGGCTACGATGTGTCACGTTTGCAGGCCGGTGCTTGGGGCAACCTTGGCGTATTGGCCAGCATCAGCATTCGCGTGCACCCCACATGGCAAGATCAATGTACGCTGATTTTCCAACTGTCTGCCGAGCAAGCACAACAAAAATGTTTGCTTTTGGCGCAGCAAAATTTACCGTTACAGGGTACTTGTTGGCACGACGGTGTTTTGTCATTGCGCTTAGGTGGTCATGCCAGTGGCGTGGCAGGTGCAAAACTGGCCTTAAGCGGCGAGGTGATGCAAGGGGGTACGGATCTAGAGTTTTGGGCAAACCTGCGTGACCACAAAGCAGATTTTTTTCAGCAAGAGCTTTTTCCGCAAACGCTAGGGATTAAGAAAATTTGGCGCTTAGTGGTACCCAGTGCTGCGCCGTTGCCGGGCAATTGGCTTAGCGCGGACGACTTGCTTATTGAGTGGGGGGGCGGCTTGCGCTGGCTGCGCCACGATGATGATGCGGCAGTAGTAGCCTACGTCAAGAGTGTGGGTGGGTGGTGTTGGGCTAAGGGTGAGCAAATGCCAATTGACGTTGTGCAGGCCCGTTATATGAATGAACTGAAACGCGCCTTCGACCCAAAGAATATTTTTCTCAGTCCTATGGTTCTAAATCAGAGCCTGCATTCAAATCAACAACCAAACCTGCAAGAGCGTCAGCAACATGCAGACTAATTTGCCCCTAGAATTTATTGCCACCAGTCGCGGTCAGCGTGCGGACGAAATTCTACGTAGCTGTGTGCATTGCGGCTTTTGTAATGCCACCTGCCCAACCTATCAACTTTCTGGCGATGAGTTAGATGGGCCTCGGGGGCGTATTTACCTTATTAAAGAACTGTTAGAAGAGGGGACTAATAAAGCCAGAGCTACCCAGCATCTAGACCGCTGTTTAACTTGCCGAGCCTGTGAAACGACTTGCCCCTCCGGTGTGGCCTACGGCGAACTGGCTGAAATTGCTCGAGAAGAACTAGGTCCAACGCGACCCGGTGTTATCGGTTTGACGCGTTTATTTTTGCAGTGGCTTATTCCTAACCATCGCATATTGCGCACTATGTCCTATGTGGGTCGTTACCTTAAGTGGCTGCTGCCCAAACCTTTAGCCAGCCAAGTACCGAGCAAGATCAGTAAGACGCTTGGTAGTCAGCCCAGTCAAAATGTTCATGCGCGTAAAATTTTATTGCTGCAGGGTTGCGCGCAACAAGTTACCACTGGCGACGTGAATAAAGGTTTGGTGTCGCTGTTAGATGCACATGGCATTGGTGTGGTCACCGCGCCTGAAGAGGGCTGCTGTGGTTCTCTTGATTTACACCTGGGTGATTCAACAAAAGCGAATGCGGCGATACAACGTAATGTGGATGCTTTGTTTCCCCTTCTTGATGGAGGAGTGGAAGGCATTATTTCCACCGCCTCTGGCTGTGGTGTCACAGTGAAGGATTACGCTCGGATATTGGCGGACGACCCTAAGTACGCCGATAGGGCTAAAGTACTTTCGGCTAAAACCTATGACATTAGCGAATATTTAAGCCAAGCCAATTTGCCATTAACGGCAAAGCAGCCGGGCCAAGCCATTGCATGGCATCCGCCTTGTAGTTTGCAGCATGGGCAAAAGATCACCGGCGTGGTTGAAAGCTTATTGGAAAATGCTGGGTACACATTAGTACCCGTAGCGGATAGTCACTTGTGCTGTGGCTCTGCAGGCACTTATTCGGTGTTGCAATATGAGCGTGGCGAAGCCTTGAAACAGCTCAAGCTAGAAAACTTACTGGCGGCGGATCCACAAGTTATTGTGACCGCCAATGTGGGCTGCCAAAGCCATCTGGCTACGGGTACGTCTCGTCCGGTATTGCACTGGATCGAAATGCTTAAGTAATTTAGTCTCTGGGTTCAATACATCTGAGGGGATGGAAGTGACTGAAGAGAATGAGGGTGCATCCGCACGGGACTATGGGTTTTTAATGTTCCTCACGTTGCTCAACGTGATGAACTTTGTAGATCGTCAATTGTTGGCCAGCTTTGCCAACTGGATCGTACCTGATTTGGGCTTAACCAATACTCAGTTTGGTTGGCTCACCGGCATGATCTTCATTGTCTTTTATTCGGTCGCAGGTTTGGCCATGGGCGTTTTAGCTGACCGTGTAAACCGTACACGTCTGATCGCTGTTGGCTTGGCCCTGTGGAGTGCGTTAACCGCAATCTCCGGCATGGCGAAAGGTTTTGTGAGCTTGGCTATTCCACGACTCTTCATTGGTGTCGGTGAATCCATCATGACACCTACCTCCATGTCTTTACTGGCTGACCGCTTTCCGTCTTCACGTTTAGGCTTTGCCAGTGGTGTCTACTACATGGGTGTGCCTATTGGTGTGGCAACCAGCCTTTTTGTTGTGGCCTACCTTGAGCCAATTCTTGGCTGGCGTGGCTGTTTTTATGCGTTAGGCGGCATTGGTCTGTTGTTGGCTATTGTTATGTTCTTTATGAAAGAAACACCGCGACGCCACGAAGTGGAAGCCACATCGCCCGTTGAAAAACTCAGCGTCAAAGAAATTTTGCACACACTAAAGGCTGCGCTTATACGTTCACCCGCACTGGCTATGACGGTTGCTGGCGGCGTGGCCTTTCACTTTATTCTTGGCGCCGCTGTATTTGAACAACTGTGGTTCGTTCAGGAGCGCGGCTTTGATCGCACCGAAATTGCTGAGCTCAGCGGCTGGTTAGCTTTTGCTGGCGGCATATTGGGTAACTTATTTGGCGGCATCGGTGGCGACATGTTCTTGCGTAGAACCGGCATGGGCAGACCCATGTTCTTGTTCTGGATTATGTTGGTATTGACCCCAATTGGGTTGGCTTACCGAGTGGCAGATCCCGCCTCCATCTTCTTTATGGTGGGTATCTTTGCTGGCTATTTTCAGCTGGGCTGTTTCTACGGTCCCACATTCTCTACGGTTCAGGAACTGGTACCGCCGCAAATTCGTGGCACGGTAGTGGCCTTCTATATTCTCTCGCTTAACTTTGTTGGTTTAGGTTTGGGTGTTACAGGCGGCGGTTACTTTATTGATTGGATGATTGCCGAAGGCCATCCAGAGCCTTACACCATCACGTTGATAACCTTCACAGCTATTTCGATGCTGGCTATCCCTATGTTCTATATGGCGGGTAAGCGTTTTGAGAGAGACCGTCAGGCTCTTTATGACAGTGTGGCAAACTGATCGACTGAGCTTAAACCGCTGGCAGCAAGGTGATCTGCCAGCGCTTTCGAATTTATTGACTCATGGGGCCACCATGAGTCACTGGCCTCAACCATTTACCCCACAAGACGTTCAAGATTGGCTGCATCGCGCGCTAACGCCGTCAACACATGGCTGTGCCCGTTGGCGTTGTAGTCGCACTGCCGATGGCGCGCTGATTGGTGACGTAGGTATTGTGCACACGCAAATACTCGAAGAAACCGTTTTTGATTTGGGTTACATCATTCACGAAGATTTTTGGCGGCAAGGGTATGGTCGCGAGGCGGTGTGTGGCGCTATTGCGTGGGCCAAGGGGCAGGGCATTGGTGAGTTGGTGGCCAATATGGCTCTAGATAACGTGCCGTCTTGGTCATTGGCGGAATCGGTAGGTATGCTGCGAACGAGTGTTTTTGCCAATCCTAAGAATAGATACAAAGAGACTTATATCTACCGTTTGCAGCTTTAGGTTGTAGTACTAGGCTGCATCTCTAGGTTGCATCTCTAGGTTGCAGGGCTAGGTAGCAGTACTAGCTTACGGCCCCAACTTATAAAATAGAGGTGCAGCTTTGGCGGCTAGATTGGCTTAGGCGCAGTCGGCTTTACTTTCGGGTGCCTTATTCGCTGTTGCTTTCAAGAAGCGGGCACTTCTCTAAGATTAGCGTTCAATAAGCGTGGCTCTGACAACTGAAATTTGCACCTCGCCCTGAGGACTGACCAGTCCCGTATTAATTAGCTTAGCCTCGCTTGCGCCAAGTAGGTTGATCTGACGCTGAGTGCTTCTGGCATTGCCTTTTTGGTCAATATAGCGAATCGACAAAACCACGTTGTTGAACGCCCGAGGTGCTCGGTTGGCAACTTCAATTTGTATGGCGCTGGCCTCGTTTCTGCCATAGCGAATACCAATGAAAGCGCCGGGGTTGCGTGCAACGTCTATCTTGATCAATGAATTTAAGGCTGCTTGGCCAGATGCGCTGGGGTCTTGAGAGGCGGCTGCAAAGTACTCTCTGGCCTCGTCAGTATTGCCTTGGCGTTCAGCGATATTGCCTAGCGCGTTGTAAGCTTGTGCGGTTGGCAATAGTTCTAAGCTGCGGTTGAGGCGCAATTTTGCTTGGTTCAAAGCGCCTTGTTTTTCGCTGGTAATGCCGCTTTGTAGGTGCGGATAAAAGAAACCGGGGTTTAACTCGATGGCTTCAGCATAGGCATTTTGTGCTGAGGTGTAGCGTTTGGCGTCTAACTCAAGGTCGCCCAAAAATGAGTGGAAGTGGCCTTCGTTGGGTTCCATTTTGATCGCCTGGTTAACGAGTTTTCTAGCCTCTTTAGGCCGGTTGTCGTTGGCCATTTGCTGAGCTTTTTCGTAGTTTTCGTACGCGGGTTTGGTTTCAATGAGTCGCGCCATGACTTGCTGGTAGCGGGCTTTACCCGTTACGCCACCCTTGGGTAGCATTTGTGCATAAGCCTTATTGGCTTCTAAGCGTTGCTGCGAAGGTGGGTGGCTGGCAAATAGACCGTCAAAAAAGCTAGAGTCTTTTTGTCCAGAGAGATCGACAAAAGTCTGCTGTAAATCTACTGCGCCTTGAGGGTTGTAACCCGCTCGACTCATATAATCCATACCGTAGCGGTCAGATTCGCTTTCAGCGCTGCGACCATACCTTGAATTAATTAGCTGGGAGCCAAGTCCTGCGCCCATAGCGACATATTTGCCGTAATCCGTATTGGCTGTGGCGATGCCAGCAACAGCCGTTGTGGCTTGTAGGATGGTGCCGCGTTCTACCCCTTTGGCGCCATGCCTGGCCGCTGAGTGCACTACCTCGTGACCGAGTACTGCAGCCAGTTCTGCCTCACTATCTAATTCTGTCAGCAGGCCTCTATTGATAGATATTTTGCCACCGGGCAGTGCCCAAGCGTTGGGTACGCCATTGTTAATGACCGAAAATTCGTAAGGCAACTTGCGATCGCTCACCGCCGCTACTTTTTGTCCTACCTCATTAACATAGGCTTGCACCGCTTCATCAGCGAGATAGTCGCCGCCCTGAGATTGCCGCGCAGGGGCATATTGTTGTTTACCCGTTTTCAGCTCCCAAGCTTCAGAGATAATGCTGATTTCACTTTTGCCAGTGACAGGGTTGGTGGCGCAGCCGCCCAGTCCGAATGTGAGCGCGGCGGCAGCAAGTATCAGCTGCAGTGTGCGAGATTGTGGGCGTTGATGTTTTGAACTGAGTGTCGCTAGATTATTTAACTGGTCATTCATAGTAGCCTCCGGCCGCTAATTTTTTCGAAAAATAGACTTAGAGTGATTTTAGAAATTGTTGCGCGGTTAAGCGTTGGCCGCCCTAACCCGCATAGCGTGCGTATCTTCTGCGCAGTGACGCCGCCTGTTGTCGCTCTCCTTGAGCTTCCAGTACATCGGCCATTTGTAGCCAAGCCTGCCCCGTTTTAACCGCATCACTGCCAGCCAACGCTATGGCCTTGCGCGCATGTTGAGATGCTGCCTGGGTATGCCCTTGCGCCAGATGCGCCCGGCTTAGGCGTATCCACAACAAAGCCTCTCTGGGGTCAATGCGTATGGCACGTTCAAGCAACACAATTGCCTGTGCTGGGGCTTGTTGGGTTAATGCTGTATCTGCTTGGGCTAAAAGTATTTTTGCCGCTGAGTTTTTTGGCGGCGCTGGCTTAATTTTCGCGGGTTTTGGCGGTGCCGCCGGTTTGTTGCTGTTTTCGGCAGTTCTAGATTGGCCTGAACTGGCGCGGCTGTCCGAGGCACTGGGGCCTTGGTTGCCTGCGCAGCCGCCGATGAAAATTATGCAGAGCAAAGAAATACAGAGTTTTATGTTCACGAGAGCCCACACAGTTATACGAGTTAATTGTTAAAAATTGAACGCAGCCGTTGGCCAAAGGTTTTTCGGACACCACAACCGAGTTTGATGGGTAAAGTATCAGGGCGACGAATGGGGATAACAACCACATCAGCACATGATTTTGCCGCCCGCATACCCGTGGCAAATTCAATCTCTACAAGATTGTCCGCGGGGTTGTGGACAATAGGGTCAACGCCACTGGACACATGCATGTTATTCCATATACGCAGCGCCCCGGATGTGCCGGTGAGACCAGTGGACTTGTTGTCATCGCGCCCCACCCAAACCACCGACAATTTGCTGTTGTCGAAACCTGCATACCAGCTGTCTCTGTTGTCGTTAGAGGTGCCGGTTTTGCCTGCGACACCTTGCTTGGAGAAGGGTGACGAGCGGCCTGTGCCGTGGCTCATTACAATTTCCAGGCCTCTGTTGAGGCTGGCTACGGTTTCTGGACGGATGCTTTGCGTCAAGTCAAAGGGGTGGTGTGACAGCGCTTGCCCGCGTTCATTTAGCACGGCGATAACCGCTTTGGGGGTGGTGTGAAAGCCGCCGCTCGCAAAGTTGCCGTACAGTTCGGTGAGTTGCAGCGGCGACATAGACTCTGCGCCCAAGAAAAACGACGGATAGCGGTTCTTAGGTGCGTATCCTGTGAGGTCTGTAAAGCGGCGCTGCACCTCGCCAAGACTGACGGTGTTGCCCAAATCCACCATCGCTAGGTTCAGTGACATGGCTAGTGCGCGAATCATGGGCAGCTCGCCGCGGGTTTTACCGTCGTAGTTTCGGGGTGTCCAAAGTTCACCGGAATCCGATGTCATGGTAATAGGTGTGTCGTTTACCAGGGTTGACCAGTCTAGTCCTGCCTCTAATGCGGTGAGCACAATGACGGGTTTGATCACAGAACCTACGGATCTGCTGGCGTTTAACGCGCGGTTGAAACCGTCCACGCGACCTTTGCGTCCGCCAATAAGCGCCAGAATTTCCCCGGTCTGAGTGTCGGTAATGACACTGGCTGCCTGTAGGCTGCCCTGTGCCAATTTGCGTTCTTTCTCGATCATTTGCAGGGTTGAGGTTACTGCTTTCTGGGCGTTTTCTTGCTCTCTGGGCTTCAGTGTAGTGAATATGCGTAGCCCCTGGGAGCGCAGGTCCGAAGCGGAATAACGTTCACTGAGTTCAGCTCTGACTATGTCCATAAAGGCGGGATAGTAAGCGCCACCACTGTTGGGGCTTGAAACCACGCCAAGGGGGGAGCCAATGGCGTCTTGATGGCGGGGGTTAGAGATTAAGCCGTCAGCCAAAAAAGTATCAAGAATACGATTGCGTCTAGCCAACGCGCGCTCGGGATGCCTGAATGGATTGTAGTAAGAGGGGCCGCGAATGATGCTGATCATTGTGGCAATTTCATGCACCGCAAGTTCGTTGATGGGCTTGTTGAAGTAAAATTGGGAGCCCAGACCAAAGCCGTGAATGGCGCGCGCACCATTTTGCCCAAGGAAAATTTCGTTGATGTACGCGGTGAGAAGGTCTTCCTTAGAAAACCGCAGCTCCAAAATAATGGCCATGGCCACTTCGCGGAGTTTGCGTTCATAGGTGCGCTCATTAGTTAGGAAATAACTCTTAACCAACTGCTGAGTCAGGGTGCTGCCTCCTTGTGCCCGCGTGCCGCTGCGGGCGTTCACCCAAGCCGCGCGCAAAATTCCCGTAATGCTGAAACCTCGGTGATCGTCAAAGTTGCGATCCTCTATGGCTTTCAGACCCTCTGCAAGCAAAGGAGGCACTTGCTCTGGTGTCAGAATTAGCCGGTCTTCACCATGGGAGGGAAAGAAGCTGCCTATGGTGGCGGGATCTAGGCGAATCAGCGGTATTTCGGAATTGTCTTTGGCCTGAACTCGGTTGATGACGCCATTTTGAAAACTAATTTTCACCCGTTGCGAGGGTCTGCTGCCTTCCATAAAGTCAAAGCCGCGCAGATGGGTGGACAAAGTTGCCCCGTTGCTGTTGTAGCTTCCGGGTGCGGTGAGGTTTGCATCTGAGCGATAACCTAGTCGTCCGAGTTCTTCTACAAGCTGGGCTTTGTTGATGCGCTGACCTGCGTAAATTTCAAGCGGTTGGGCAAAAACCTGGGCAGGCACCGACCAGCGCCTACCCTCAAAAGTTTTGGTGATGGTTCTATCAAGGTAATAGCCAAACCCCAGACCTACTAAGGTTGCGAATAGGGTCGTCCACAGCATCAGCTTTAGCAAGGCGCGCAAAATCCACTTACCTAGCCTTTTGAACCAGGAGTCCGTTTTTTTTGATGACTTGCTGTTTTTCCGGCGGCCAGAACCTTTGGCTTTGCGGGAAGCTGGCGTTTTGGTGACCAAGTAGCTGTCCTGTAACTTGCTGATAATTTTGCGGTTAACTTTGTGTCCATCTTGCCTTGACTGGGCGCTAGGGTGAAGCAAAAAACCCCCTCAGATTTTGCTCGGATGCCATACAAAATTCTGCCCAATGTTTCTTGGCACCCTTTGTTGAAAAAGTGCAGTGAGCGAGCGATACCCGTTGGTCACTAGAACGGTACCGTTTGTTGTTTGGGTGTCGAGACGATTTTGCAAGTTGTTAGAGTACAACTGTTTTTCTAAGTCAATTTTTCCATGAGTGTATTGGGTCCTCTAACGATACGCCCAGATCTGAATGAGGCTTTAAAAAACGTCTTGGAGTTTGGTTGTGGCGATACACCGCTATAAACATACCCTCATATAAATTTGTTCATGTTTGGAGATATTATGAAGAAACTAATTGCATTAGTGGGTTTTTTGAGTTTTTTCTTGATAGGCACGGCTGCCGCAGAAGAGTCGAAGTTGTCGTACAGTCATGTGGCAGTCAGCTACTTTGATGGCGATATTCTTGATGTTGGTGCAGATGGATTCGGCCTTCGCGGGAGTATAGGTTTTGCCAGTTCTTGGTTTGCTAGCCTTGAATATAACGCTGGTGAATTGGAGGGTGCAGATCTAGATTTAGACGAAATTGCTGTGGATTTAGGCTATCACTGGGGGGTTGGTGCAAAAACTGACTTAGTCGCATCCATTGGCTATAGCAAAATTGACCCCGACGTAAATGTTAACAATCTACAATTCTTATCAGACAGCGCTAATGGATACGACCTGAATTTTGGGGTGCGCGGTAAACCTGTTGATCAGTTCGAATATGGCGTTTTTGTTACCTATTACAATGGCGGCGACTTTAATAGCGATGTCCAATTGTCGGGCGAAGCTCGGTATCATTTTTCCGCACCGGTATCAGTCGGCGTTAAATACAGAAATAGCGACGACTTCGACTATTGGGGCGTTGATCTTCGTTACGACTTCTAATTTCTTTTCCAGCCTAGCATCAATTCATTGTTGCACAGGTTGGTAACTTGAATAAGAAGTTAGAAATGCTAAATATAGAGAGGGCGGAGAATTTATTCTCCGCTTTTTTTGCCTTTTTGCGTACTTTTGGTGCTTTCTCGCGCGCCTGTATTTTTCGGCTGGACTCTTTCCCTAAGATGATCATATGATAGCGCTGCCTAAGGGGGGGCGTTACGCCTGAGATTCTCCTTGTTGTTTATGCTTGTTCGCACTTTTAGTACGAATAAACAGAAGCAATAAGACAGTGAACCCTTTGAACCTGATCCGGGTAATACCGGCGTAGGGATAGGAGTTATTATTTCTCTGGAAGCATTGGTGTTACGCCAGCTGTCTTCTTAGGGTGAATAACAATCCCAGACCTTAGGCGTTCAAGTCTAAGGAGTAGATAATGTCCAAATTGTGCCCTTCATTTTGCTTTTCGGTTTGCTTGCCCTCATTTGCGGCGAAGTTGCCTCGTGCGGCCCAGCTATTGCAACTGAGCGTTTTGAGTTTCGCTGCCTGTTTTTTATCCAGCCCTGTTTTCGCCGATGACGTGGATGATGTCATCGAAGAAGTCATTGTTACTGGCGAGTTTCGTGACACCTCGGTATCCCAGTTGGCTGCAAGCGTTTCAGTTTTGGTACCTGAGCAAAACGGGGATTCGGTGAGTCACCTTGAAGAAATTTTGGGTCGTGCGCCCAATGTCAATTTTGCCAGCGGCGGTTCGCGCGCTCGGTTTTTCCAAGTTCGCGGTATTGGCGAGCGCGGCCAGTTCTCTGAACCGCTGAATGCCTCTGTAGGGTTGTTGGTAGATGGCGTTGATCTCAGTGGTATTGGCACCGCTGCGACGCTTGCCGATGTCTCACAGGTAGAAGTATTTCGTGGCCCCCAGGGCACGGTCTTCGGGGCTAATGCCCTTGCTGGGTTGATTAACGTTGTCACGCCAAATGTTGCTGATGAGTTTTCGGGGTCCGTTGATCTGGGTTTGGGTAATTATTCCGCGGTAGACGTGGGCGGCGTATTGTCCGGCCCGATCAATGATCGCGTTGGTTTTCGCATTAGCGCTCATCAGTACAAAGATGATGGCTTTATTGACAATATCCGCCTTGGCCGAGATGACACTGACAATCATGACGAGACCACCATACGCGGCAAAGTTGCCGGTGATCTGGATCAGGGCAGCTGGCAGGTAGTCTTTGGTTCTATAAACGTTGATAACGGCTACGATGCGTTTTCGCTAGACAATGATCGTAATACCCGTTCGGACGAACCCGGTGCGGATACGCAGGACAGCCAATACTTGGGCGTCAATTTGGACCTCAACCTCAACGAAAAAATTGCCCTAGACGCCTCAGTTGCTTATGTGAGCAGCGATATTGATTATGGCTACGATGAGGATTGGACCTTCGCTGGCTTCGATGTTGCCGGCTACAGTTCCACTGATTTGTATAGTCGCGATGTAGATACAGTGACCTTGGATCTGCGTTTGCTTTCCCGGGCTGGCGAAGGCCTAGCCGCTGGCAAAGTAGACTGGGTCGTAGGCTTCTACGCCTTGGATCGACAAGTAGATTTAACTCGGCAGTACACATTCCTCGCCAATGATTTTACCAGCGACTTTGATGTTGATCGGGTTGCCTTATATGGCGAAGTGAGCAGCGAATTGGCAGACGGCTTGCGCTTGAGTGTGGGGCTGCGCGCTGAAGAGCATAGTTCTAATTATTCTGACAGCGAAAGTGTCAATTTCGCCCCGGATGATAATTTGCTTGGCGGACGCGTTTTGTTGGAAAAAGTTGTGGCAGATGAGAATTTGCTTTACGCCAGTTTGACTAGGGGCTACAAGTCCGGTGGCTTTAATACCTCTGGCAGTTTAGATGCAGACCTGCGCCTGTTTGATCCGGAAACCCTGTGGAACTTAGAGTTTGGATACAAGGGGTCATTGCTGGAAGACCGCATGAATCTTCGCGCTGCGGTGTTTCGTATGCAGCGTCGCGATGTGCAGACGGCGACCTCCATTACTCGGGTTCGAGCTAACGGATCTTCTGAATTTATTGACTATGTGGGTAACGCCGCTGAGGGCGTTAACCAAGGGTTGGAGCTAGAGGTGGCTTTTCAAGCTACTGATCGGTTGCAGCTTTCTGCGAGCCTAGGATTGCTGGATACTCAGTTTGAGGACTACATTGATGGCAGTGGTCAGAACCTTGACGGTCGCGATCAGGCCCAAGCCCCCGGCTATCAGTTTTATGTCAGTGGCGATTATCAACTCGCTCAGGGCTGGTCTTTGAACGTGAATGTTGAAGGTAAGGACGACTATTACTTTTCAGATAGCCACACTGAGCGTTCCTTTAGCTACGAGTTACTCAACGCATCCATAGCGTATTCAACCCAGCGCTGGGACTTTAGTCTATGGGGGCGCAACCTAGCGGATGAAGACTACTTTGTGCGTGGTTTCTTCTTTGGTAATGACCCGCGCGACGGCTATACAGCGCGAGGGTTCACCCAGCTGGGGGCGCCGAGACAATTTGGTATCAGTGCCTCGACTCGCTTTTAGTTCTTTTAGTTCTTTCAGGTCTTTCAGGTCTTTCAGTTTTTGTAGTTGTCGAGATTATAATTTTTG
>QXZU01000080.1 GCA_009886205.1 K189A clade bacterium
ACCTTTGAGTGATCATCCGGCGCTTTTTACAAACTTCATTATTCGATGAAACGATGTGCACCAAGCTTACCGCTGTTTCTGATGGGTACCTTCGCTTGAGGATTCGAGAAAAAGAATGCGCAAATTGCCTCCAGTCCAAAGCGACACTGTTTAGGTGCAGGTATGAAAATCTGGCTTGGCTGTTCCTATGTGAGGAGTGCCTTGTGCTTGCTAAACGCGAACACGAAAACACCTACGTTTATGGCGGTACTTGGAAGGGAAAGAAGAAGTAGAGCAATTTTCAATACGTTCTATCGCCTCTAAAGCCCTCTCAGCACCAATTTTTGAGCGCATTTAGAGCAGCAAGGCAAAAGATTTTAAGTCCTTAAGTTTACGTAAAACGAACCGATTATTATAAGAGGCGGCAAATAGTTGCCGGTTGTGCAGATCAGGGGCTATGGCTTGCCGTTCGTGCAGCTTTCGTCAGACCAGTGAGATACGCAACGTTTGGTCTAATAGGGGAAAAGATACTTTGTCGCTAATCGTGCATACCAATTCTGGGTCCTTGAAGGCCCAAAGTGCGTTGGCGGCCTCCAAGAATGAACTTCAGACCGCTATGGAGCGGTTGTCTTCGGGCAAAAAAATCAATTCTGCCTCGGACGATGCAGCCGGTTTCGCAATTTCGGAGCGTATGACCGCGCAAATCAAGGGCCTGAATATGGCGGTGAAGAACGTCAATGACGCGCAATCACTGCTAGATACCATCGAAACAAGATACGCGGATCAATCCGACTTGTTGCAAAGAGTTCGAGAATTATCTGTCCAGGCGGCCAGTGACACAAATTCGCAAACTGATAAAGCGTATCTGCAAGTCGAAGCTGATGCCTTAGTCGCCGAATTTCAGCGGATTAGCACTCAGACAACCTTTAATGGCCAGGCCATCAGTAGAACAAATACTTTTCAAGTTGGGTCAGAGGCCGGGCAGACAATTGACGCCACCAATATTAATCACAGTAGCTTTTCAGGCAGCGTTTATGGCGTAGCTACCCAAAGTTATGTCGCAGGCACCACGTCCCTTGACGTGGTAGGTCTCAGCGCAAAGGGGCCATTTGTCGCTGGAGACATGATCATCGCTGGGTTGGAAAATCCCGAAACCCTTTACTACATAAGCGGTGTGGGCTCGGCAAGCACAAATGCAGACGGTACATTTACTCAAAACATTACACTGAGTACTGGCGTTGCCACTGATATTGATCCTCACTCAACAATCATAGGGGCAGTAGGGCAGTAGGGCAGTAGGGCAGTACGACTTCGTCAATGGTTTCGTACTTGGCGGCAGAGGCAGTTTGCTCAGAATGGATCTGGTAAACGATGCTGTCGGCGCACTTACAACCATTGATACGGTAATGGAGGGGGTAGTGGGTTCTAGGGCATCACTTGGCGCCACCCAAAACCGTCTAGATTACACTGCGTCCAACCTAATGAATGTAAGCGAGTTCACTTCCGCTGCCCGCTCAAGAATTGAAGACGCTGATTTTGCGGCAGAAAGTGCAAGGCTTTCGAAAGCCCAGGTGTTGCAACAGTCTGGAACCGCAATGCTCTCCCAAGCAAATGCCTCCTCGCAGATGGTTCTATCATTGATTAAGTAAATTTCTGAACGGTTAACAGCGCGCTAATTACTGCTGCGCTCAGCTGAGTAGTTGTCGTTCCAGCCCTTTTCCAGTTTTCGCGTACCACGCCCAATCGAATCTCAAGCCAACAGGTTTAGTCGACCAAAATCAGGCGCAGCTCGCACTGGCTTAAAGTTGGCTGATCGGGTGGATGTGTTTCGATTTGCGCGCTACGGTGAGGCTTAGTCTGATGCAATAACTTAACAACGCATGTAAAAGGCGGCTGCCAAAGCCGCAGACAGGGCACCCAACCTGATTGATAAGTTGAAACCTCTATTTAGATAAAGCCTGGTGTCCACAGGACAAACCAGTTTTTCCGTCCCACTTGTCTGATCCCCAAGTTTTTTCGAGCCAAATGATCTAGGCGCATCAGAAGATCAATGAAATTACGTCACTCTCAAACTAAGATCAGTCGTGTTTGCTGAAGTCTAAATCTGAGTCAATCGTTTGATAATCCAACAGCGCCGGGCTTTGCCGTCATTCGTCTGAAGGTTGCCGGCTACGCGAAGGGTAATGTACTGGCTGTAACCCTTGGGAAATTGCCATGAGGTCGCAACTATTCCAAACTCGAAGTGGTGGGCTGGCTAAATATGACGCTTATTCGCATTGGTTAGCGTTGGTGGCAAGTTTGTTATCGCAACAATTAATAACATCAAAGGAGAATTGTATGGCCGCAAATACAGGTCAGACTGGGCCCGATGATCGCTGGTTGGCGACGCTGCAAGAGGAAATACTCGAGCCTGAATTACCTATTATCGACCCGCATCATCACTTGTGGGTGCGTAATGGTTACAGCTATTTAATGCCAGAGCTTGCTGCGGATTTGGCCAGCGGACACAATATTGTTGGTACCGTTTACGCTGAGTGCCATTCAATGTACCGCGCAGATGGTGTTGAGGCGCAACGCTCGTTAGGTGAAACCGAATTTGTCCGTGGCCAGGCTGCGATGAGTGCCAGTGGAGCGTTCGGGATATCTCGCGCTTGTGAGGTGATGTTTGGCAATATTGACCTTACGTTAGGCAGTAGGGTTGAACCGTTAATTGAGCAACATATTGATGCATCAGGTGGGCGCTTCCGCGGCGTTAGGTTATCCAGTGGTTGGCATGCAGACGAAAGAATTCACAATGTTAGTGAACAGCCGCAATTGTTGCTAGATCCGCGGGTGAATGAAGCGGCTGCAATTCTAAGTCGTTTGGGGTTGTCGCTAGATTGTTGGCTGTATCATCCTCAGTTAGATGAGGTTGCACAACTCGCGGATGCGCATCCAGATCTGACGATAATTCTCAACCATGTCGGAAGTCCAATTCTAGGCGGCCCTTACCGAGGTAAAACTGACGAGGTTTTCGAGGCGTGGAAGGCCGCCATTATTCGCGTGAGCGAGCGTGCCAACGTGTATGTAAAGCTAGGCGCGCTACCTATTCGTATGCCTAGCTATGACGGTGACCGCAGTTTACCGCCAGGTTCAGAGGAGGTGGCGGCTGCTTGGCGTCCTTGGATGGAGACTTGCATCGAAGCATTTGGCCCACAGCGTTCTATGTATGAGTCGAACTTTCCGGTGCAAAAACGCTGGTGTAGCTATCAGGTTTGCTGGAACGCGTTCAAACGCATCTCCATGGGCGCGTCTGTGTCTGAGAAAACAGATTTGTTTTCTGGGGCCGCAACAAGCGCCTACCGTATCAGGAGTGACCTGCTCCTAGAATAAATTGTTGTGCAGCGCAGGCTAAGCTTAGATATGAGCAGAGGAGGATATGAGGCGGAGTGTAAGTTATCCGTTAAGGTGCTTAAGCTAAAGTTGTTAGTGAAAAATAAGACCAACGATTGCGATACCTATTGTGATACCTAGAGCCATCGTTAAACCCATCGCTAAAGGTTCTTTGTGTTCGTAAATAAATGAGGTTTTACTGGTCAAAAAGGTAAAGCAGTCGCAGGCATAGGTTGTTCCAACGCTCCAATACAAACTTTTAATGATTGGTTTTTGGGAAATTCCGAGTAGCTCCAATTGTGGCGCAAAAACAACTAGTCCGAATGTAAATATCATTGGCCATAGCAAAAACAAAATGCTTTTGATGGTGTAATTGAAAAACATTGCAGTGGCTGCCTCTATTTCTCCCGGCCTAACCTCAAACCTATGCGCAGAATCTCTAGCAATTGCGAGAGTTGTAATATTCCAGATCGCCAATTCAGACAATGCTGAAGGTCTAATTGGGTTAGGCGGCCCATTAACCCTTTAGATTCACCCTTTAGATTAACGCGCTGTGTTTTCGCCGAAGCTTTTAGGGGTTTACATAAACAGCTGGCGAATATGTTGCGTGGAAAATTGCATAGAACCGGGTTTTTTGGGGTTGAGAATAGATAGAAGGCGCTTTTGCTAGATGAGTGGCTGGGCGTTTCTCTATCCATACGAAGGCGATGGTGTCAGATTGTGTGCATCTAAGAGGCGCGGCGAAAAGCGGCTCTTAGACGCTCTGGCGCCATGCTCAAATACCTCTAACCGAGCAGATTGTAGGCTTTAGGGCAAATTCCACCGTACCGTCGATCAGAATTTACACCCTAGAAGAGGTTCCTGATGAGAATAAGTTGAACACGGGCATTACGGTCATTATGGCCAACCACGTCGATTTGTTACCGACCATGAGATCAGATTATCAGTACGATTTGTTGGCTCGGCATGAAGAGTCCGAACTCTTGGCAGTTGAAGTACGCCGCCGTGCCTCGGGCGATGGTTTTGATGTCCCTAGTGAGCTGTGGGACCAACTAAAGGCGTTGGCGCAACGAACGTTTGTCGAATCATTTGATGGCTTACAACTTGGCGCAGGGCCGCTCGACTAAAAAGCCAATGCTGGGATGTATTGGACTAAGTAGCAGTGGATCGTTGAGTTTAAAAATGGCACGCCCTTTAGTAGGAGGGCCGGACTTGAACCGGCAGAATATTTCTATCGGTGGATTTTGAATCCGCCTTTCATCAAATAGTGAAGGTTGTTTGGGATGAAAGGGTACTGCGTAGCAGTGGATCGTTGAGTGGAAAAATGGTACCCGGAGCCTACATCACTACCGTACTTAGGAATATTCTAAA
>QXZU01000081.1 GCA_009886205.1 K189A clade bacterium
AAATTGGCCAGCCTAGGTAGGTTTCAAGGGTGAGGGCTAACGCCCACATAGCAACTCCTAAGGCGAATACTGCGAAAACGCTGGCGATCAGTGCTGCCACCACGCGAACGCCTTGGTTGTATCGCAGACCCAAGTATTCTGGAATTGAGTAAACCCCTGCACGCCAGTACAGGGGTATAAAGATAAGGGAGGCGATAATCATGGCTGGAATCGCGCCAATCCATTCAAAGTTTGCTTGGGCTATACCCACGTTATAGGCGTTACCAGAGGCGCCAACATAACTGTTGGTGTCAATGTTGGTGCCGATAATGGAAAGGCCAATCACCCACCAGGCTAAAGACCTTCCCGCGAGGAAAAAGTCGTGGGCGTTTTTTACTTTACTGCTGAGCTTGATGCCGACAAATGTAATTAACGCCAGATAGCCAATAATCACCGCGAGGTCTAATGGGTGCACTTGAATTTTCCCCTTTGAAAGTGAGGGAGATACTTACACAACTGGCACCTTAAGGAAAAGCCGGCTTTTTTCTCGAAAATGTCTGCTGGTCGATATTTACGGCAGGCTCGCTGGCGCATTTTTTTTTGCTCGGATATAGTTCCTTTTTTTGTCATTACCTATATATGTCCTCACACCATTCCAAAATGATTCTATTGGCTGCAAGCGAGCCCTTTGCTGCTGGAGATCATCGGCTTTGTTATAGGCACCCTCATGACGAAAATTTGTGCATTAAGGTCAATCGGCAGGGTAAGGCTCAGATGTTGAAAGCGCGCGCGCCGTTCTACAAACAGTTTCGGCCAGTGGACTCATTTGATGATAATCAAATTGAGTATCGAGCATTTCAGCAGTCGGCTATTTTGCGCAATACGCCGGAAATTTGGCGGCACATCCCGCGTTGTTATGGCTGGGTTGAAACGGATATAGGTCGCGGTTTAGTCACTGATTATTATCCCTCGGAAAAGCTCAATGCCCCGGCTACGACCTTGGAAGAGTACCTCAAGAAATTTGCTGTAACGCCACAGCTATCGTCAGCGTTGAAGGAGTTTTCTGCCTACTTACGCCGATATTTGCTGCTGACCAAGAACCTCATGCCGCATAATTTGTTGGTGCTGCAAGAACAAGAGGGCATGTTGCGCTTGGTGCTAATAGACGGTTTTGGCTTATCGACTATATTTCCTGTGGCTAAGTATGTGCCTGCTGCCGCTAGGCGGCATGTGGAAAAACGCTTGGATTGGCTAGACTACCGGATTGCTTGGGAGATTAGCGACAGAAAAATTTCTTGGCGTGACACTGAGAAAAAGTTCACCAAAGGTGGGAATCATATTTATGTCTAATCAAATGTTGAGGATCAAAAATAGTATTCGAGCACCCTTGTTTAAGGTTTTGAATCGGCGCAAGGAAAAGTTTCTTTGTCCGGTTTGTGATTATCACGGGCCGTTTGTGGATAAGCTGCCGAAGAAAAAAATTCGCTCCAGATTGAATGCAAAGTGTCCCTCATGTAGCGCGATGGAGCGGCATCGATTTCAGTGGTTTATCTTGCAAAAGGTTTTGGCCGGAAAGGAATGGAGTGAATTGAGCGTGCTGCATTTTGCGCCCGAACCTTGCTTGGAAGATCGGCTGCGTGCCCAATGTGGTCGTTATGTAACTGCGGATTTACTGCGCACAACAGTAGATTATCAATTTGATGTGATAGACATTCCTTTTGCAGATGAGGCTTTTGACGTGGTTCTGAATTCCCACGTGCTGCAATACGTTCAGGATGATCAGCGCGGTATTGCCGAGCTTTCGCGAATTCTTAAGCCTGGGGGCATTGCGTTACTGCCTGTCCCCTTGTTGCATGAAAAGACAGTTGTTATGGAGGTTCCGGATCCTATATTGGGCGCTTATCATGAACCTGGTCTAGACTATTATCAGCGTTATGAGGCTTTTTTTCAGCGCGTGGATTTACATGGGTCTGCCGCTGAAGAGGATCAATATCATTTTTATCTGGAGTTGCTCAGCGATGCAGATTTCCCTCTGAAGCAGGCTGAAAGAAAATATGGCGACATCATTCCCGTCTGCTATAAAGGTTAACCACTGGCACAGCAAAGCGTCAGGGTTGAGTTTGGCATTTTGAGAACATTACATGCTTGAGGGTAAAGGTAAGAAAATACTTTGGTGGGGTAGGTTGGGCAATTATGGCCCGGACTATCCGCGCAATCGCACCGTGATTGATTGCTTAGAATCCATTGGTTTTGAAGTGGTGGCCTTTGTGCCCACCTTGTCGGCTTTGGCAGATCTCCAAGCTCGGTTTAAGAACTTTGCAGATATTAGGGCGGTTTGGGTGCCTTGTTTTCGCCAACGAGATTTGGCAGGCGCGGCGCGGTGGTGTCGGCGCAATAGGGTACCCTTAATATTTGATCCCCTTATTAGCGCCTTTGACAAGCGCGTAAATGAAAGGCAAAAGTATTCAGCCGAGTCCTGGCGTGGCCGAAGGTTACTGGCGTGGGAACAAAAGCTCTTTGCATTGGCTGATCATGTCATTGCAGACACTCAATGTCATAAGTCGTATTTTTCCGAGTGTTTGGCGTTTCCCCTTGAACAGATCTCGGTTATTCCTGTATCGGCGGAAGAGGGTCTGTTTTTTCCCCAGGAACTACCCATCAACCCACTGCCAGAAGCTTTGTTTTTTGGCACATTTATTGGCCTCCAGGGCGCAGAGTTCATTGCCCAGGCTATACGGTATTATTCGGGTCCTGCGTTTCAATTGACTTTTTTGGGGCAAGGTCCAGATCGCGCTAAGTGTGAAGATATTTGCCGCGAGTATAAAAATGATCAAGTTTCCGTTGTGTTTGAAGACTGGCTACCTTTCCAAGAGTTGCCTAAAAGAATCTGTCGGGCAGATATATGTTTAGGGGTGTTTGGTACCGGTGCAAAAGCTGGACGGGTGATTCCTAATAAGGTCTATCAGGGCTTAGCGTGCGGTAAAACTGTGCTGACCATGAGCGGTGAAGCTTACCCAGTTCAGGTGCAGGAAAATAATGTGGGCATTACGTGGGTTGAGCCCGGGTCGCCGGAGGCCATTGCCGCCGCGCTAAGCAATTTGTTTGCGCCTGTAAACTTGGCTCAGACTCGCTCTCAAATAGTCCCCCACCAAACGTATACGCAATATTTTTCCAATGAAAGTATTCGCCTAACTTTGAGCACATTGCTTAACGGTGCTGCATAAAGCGTTAGGTTGCTTGAGTAATTCGCTACTGGGTAAGTTTGCCTAGGGTTTGATTAATGCCCGAGCGCCAGTCAGAGGCTTCAATGGCAAAGCTCTGAGTGAATAGCTTACTGCTGAGCGCCGAGTACGCGGGTCGAGGTGCTGGGGTTGGATATTCAGAAGTCGGTATTGCCAACAATTTATCAGGTGTTTTCAGCCCCAAAGATTTTGCTGTCGCAAATATGTGTTGGGCAAACTCAAACCAAGACACAACACTGTCTCCGGCGTAGTGATACATGCCCCATGGGCAGGTGCCGCTGGCTATATGCGGTAACGTTCCAATAATTGCGCGGGCTAAATCTTGTGCGTAGGTGGGCGAGCCCAGTTGGTCATCTACCACACTGATTTGTGCGCGTTCGCCACCCAGTCTGAGCATTGTCTTAAGAAAATTGCTGCCATGTTCTGAGAAAATCCAAGCCGTTCTAATCATGATATGTTTGCATTGACTGGCTGTTATCGCTTGCTCTCCCAACAGTTTTGTTCTTCCGTAAGCCCCTTGGGGCGCAGTAGGCGCGTGCTCAAAATAAGGGGTGTTGCCGCGACCGTCAAAAACATAGTCCGTTGAAACATGTATGAGCACGCTGTCAAATTCTTGGCATAGCTGCGCTAGGTGAGCCACTGCTTTGTGATTGATTAAGTCGGCTGTTTCTACGTCGCCCTCAGCAGTATCCACTGCTGTATATGCTGCCGCGTTAATGACAACGTTGGGCTGGTGGGATAGAAACATCTCCCGCACTTGGTGAAAGTTGCTCAGATCACAATCAGATTTTGCAAACAATTGGCTGGTGAAAGGTGTCGTAAGCGACTCAACCTCCAAGAGTGATAGCTGCTGCGTCAGACATTGGCCCAACTGGCCATTCTTGCCGAGTACGATAATTTTCAAAGTTGCAGGTCTTTTAATAGTTGGGCGTCCATGTCTTTGGCTGACAAAATTGGCTGCGCTACTGGCCAGGGTATATTCAGATCGGGGTCTGACCACAAAATAGAACCTTCGTCTTCTGGGTCATAGTATGCAGTGCACTTGTATTCAAGTTCAGTGTTCTCGTTAAGAGCGGTAAACCCGTGCGCAAAGCCAGGTGGCACCCAGAGCTGTTTTTTGTTTTGTTCAGACAACTCCATGCTGATCCACTGACCAAATGTGTCCGACCCGGGGCGAATATCTACGGCAACGTCAAATACGCAGCCGCGTACAACCCTAACGAGCTTTCCTTGGGGTTTCGTCTTTTGAAAGTGCAATCCTCTGAGTACATTTGCCGCAGAGCGCGAGTGATTGTCTTGGACAAACTCAAGCTCTATGCCTGCTTCCTCGAAATAGCGTTGCCGGCTGAATGTCTCGAGAAAGAAGCCTCTGTTATCACCGAATACGCTGGGTTCAATGATTACGCAACCTTTAAGTTTGGTGGTTTGAACAAGCATTAGGACTCTGCAGCGAGTTTTTGTAAATAGATTCCGTAACCAGAATTTATTAGCTGGTTCGCGCGCAGCAGCAACTGATCTTTAGTGATCCATTTGTTTTGCCAAGCTATTTCCTCTAAACAAGCAATTTTTAATCCTTGCCTGTGTTCCAGAGTTTGCACAAATTGCCCGGCTTCTATCAGGGAGTCGTGGGTGCCAGTGTCCAGCCAAGCAAATCCTCTACCGAGTAGCTCAACGGACAAGTTGCCCTTGGTCAAGTAGGCGGTGTTGACGTCGGTTATTTCCAACTCGCCACGATTAGAAGGTTTGAGTGCTTTGGCTATTTCAATGACGTTATTGTCGTAAAAGTATAAGCCGGTTACTGCATAGTTAGATTTTGGTTGAGGCGGTTTTTCTTCAATAGAAACAACTTGGCCACTCTCACTAAATTCAACTACGCCAAAATTTGATGGCTGAGCCACGTGATAGCCAAATATGGTGGCTCCGGAGGGCTTTTCTACAGCGGCCTTAAGTTTTTCTGGGAAGTCCTCACCATAGAAAACGTTGTCTCCAAGCACTAACGAAACAGACCTGTCGCCGATAAATGCTTCGCCAATGGTAAAAGCTTGGGCAAGGCCATCAGGGCTTTCTTGTATGGCATATTGCAGATCTATGCCAAATTGGCTGCCATCGCCCAGCAGGCGCTTATACCCGTCGATATCAGTTGGCGTTGAAATAAGCAGTATTTCTCTTATCCCCGCCAACATAAGTACCGAGATGGGATAATAGATCATCGGCTTATCGTAGATGGGTAATAGTTGCTTAGAAATTCCTAGGGTAATTGGGTGCAGGCGCGAGCCAGTGCCTCCGGCCAGCACTATACCGACACAGGAATGGCTCATGAAACTTCTCCAAGTCTTTCTAGGCGGTATTCGCCGGTCAATATTCGTTCGCACCAATTTTGATTAGCAAGATACCAAGCAACAGTTTTTCTTATGCCGCTTTCGAAAGTCTCTTGCGGCTGCCAGCCCAGCTCTTGTTGGATTTTGCTGGCGTCTATTGCATAGCGTTGATCGTGGCCAGGCCGGTCCGCAACGTAGGTGATAAGATCTTTGTAGTTGATAACTCCGGCGGGTTTGTTGGGCGCCAGTTCTTCTAGTAAGTCACAGATAGTTGTTACAACGTCTCGGTTGCGTTGCTCGTTGTGCCCGCCAATGTTATAGGTTTCGCCGACCTTTCCGGCGCTTAGAACCTTGAGTAGTGCTTTTGCATGATCTTCCACGTATAGCCAGTCTCTGATCTGTGAACCATCACCATAAATGGGCAGCGGTTTACCTGCTAGCGCATTCAAAATGACGTGGGGGATCAGTTTTTCCGGGAAGTGGTATGGGCCGTAGTTGTTTGAGCAGTTAGTGATCAATGTGGGTAGGCCATAGGTTCTTTGCCAGGCTCTAACCAAATGGTCTGAACTGGCTTTGCTCGCGGAATACGGTGACGAAGGTGCATATGCAGTTGTTTCGGTAAAAAAATCATCTGCGCGCTCTAGGTCACCATAAACCTCATCAGTGGAAATATGGTGAAAACGAAAAGCGTCTTGCTCCTTTTGAGCCAGCGATTGCCAGTAAATTCTTGACTGCTCCAACAGCGTATAGGTGCCAACAATGTTTGTTTGGATGAAGTCGCTGGGGCTGTCAATGGAGCGGTCAACGTGGCTTTCAGCCGCAAGATGCATTACGACGGTAGGTTTGTGTTTGGCAAAAACTTGGGCGATGGCGGTGCCATCGCAAATGTTCACTTGCTCAAAAGCATAGTTCGGGTTGGCGTCAATTGATGCCAAGGAGTCTAGGTTGCCCGCATAGGTCAGTGTGTCTACATTGACGATTTTTATATCGCCAGCGCTAAGTGCTTGGCGAATAACGCTGCTGCCGATAAACCCGGCCCCACCCGTGAGCAAAACTTTCATAAATTACGCAATAGCAAACTAGCGTTTTATGCCGATGCGCGCATAAAACGCGCGTTCATGTGAAGGTAACCATCTGCACATGGGTGTTTGGCCCAAATTTCCTGCCACTCTGGCGAGCCCATGGTGGCGGCGAATTGCTCTTCGCGCACAGCTCTACTGTCCCAACGAATAATCCACGTGACGTTGGGTTGGCCGTTGGGCGATACTGCTGGAGCGGTGCCAGCGACTTCAGGCTCAAGGCCGCAGTCCATCCAGAAATCGATGATATCTAAGTTGGCTTTTAGCCAAGGCACAGCCAAGTCTTCAGCCCAGACTTTGTAGGCGTCAAAGCGGTTAGGGTCGATGGTGTAGTCACGAATTTCAACAATTGCGTCTGTCATGTCTATTCTCTTGATGGTTTTTAAATTTATAGTTTCTAAATTTATAGTTTTTGAATTGCAGCCTTAAATATACCTGCGTGTAGGCCACTAATCAGTAGTCTTCAGCCAGCGCCAAGGTTTCAAGGACATAGCGAATTTGTTCTCCCCAAAACCAGATGCCTGCGCAGATCACTGCGATTGAAAATGCTATCGCTACCCGTTCTAGTATGACTTGTTTACTCATAAGTATGCTCTCTTTGACGCTCTAATCTTCTATTCTCAGGTGCTGTGCTAATTTAAGAAAAGCCTATCCAGCGCCCAGATGCGGCGACGGTAAACCAAATTGAAATCGACGTGACGGCTAACAGCTTGATGGTCCACGGGTCGATGGTGTCGTGGTTAAATTTCAGCAGTGGTCGACGAATAGCGTAAACAAAGGTGACCCCTAAAGCCAGGCTGGTCATTTTTGCCCAAAACATTTGGTTGTAGTAAAGCTTCATAGCGACCGCTGAGCTCATAAATATACCGCTGGTCATGACGACAATCAGAGCAACGGTGAACCACTTTTGGGTGTTTTCAATAACTTGCTCGGAGGGTACGTCTTTGAGTAAAACATTGAGTAAGCGTAAATCTCCCACCAATACCATGCCCCCTAGCATAGACATGCCAAGCAGGTGAAACATTTGTACTACGGCAAAAACGCCGCCATAGGCCTTTGATATGTCAGCCAGCATTGACGTGTCTAACCAATCAAAAAACGGATATAGATCCACTACGAACTCCTATCTGTCAGCATTTGTTTATCTATTGCGTAACTATTGTTGAAAAATTTACGGTTCTAGCGCGGCCAATTCGTTTACACACCCTGCGGCCCAATACATAAATTCAGGTAATTGCTTGTGGCAGTCGAACCAATCGTAGGCAATGGTTCGCCCTGTGATTACCACACCCGCCCAGAGTACTAATGATGCTATCGCGCCGATGCGAATGCGTTTGGGAGGGATTGGGTCTAGGTCCCATGTTCCGGATGATGCCTGCATTTTGGCTCTAAACATAAAGGCATTGATGCCGGCTAGGATCAACAGCACTACTTTTATACGGAACCAAATGCTTTGTGTGGATCGGACTGGAATCGCATAAAACAGTAAAAACCCAGTGATCAACATGACCACAAAGCCAATGATCATGGGCTTGTCCAGTCGCTCGGCGATTTTTGACGCGGGCACATTGGGGAAAATTGCGCCCAGCATGCGCAGGTCGATGACGCAGAGCATGCCTAGGAAGATCATTAGTGTTAGAACATGTGTGGCTTCGATCCAAGAGTACATATAGATAGACTCATGGATGTCAGTACTCCACTGATGAGTGTCTAGCCACTGCGCAAATGTCAGTAAAAGTTCGTTTAGCATGCAAATTCCTGCTGCGTTCTGTTTACACTCAGAGAGGGGTACGAGACCCGGATCAAGCGTTAGCTTATGGCGATTTTATGCGCTTGTCCGGCAAATATACAAAGCGCGATATTGCCCTAACAGTGCCTGCTCAAAGGCTGTGCAGGGTGCTCTAATTTTCTTCTCCGCCTGCTCGCTAGCATATTAGTTTATAGCGCAGTCTGCCACAGGGCAGGGCTGCGCCCTGTGGACCTAATTGGGCGTTAGTTAAGTCTAAGAGGGTTGAATGCGGCGCAACATAGATTCTTGTGCGCAAGACATCACGAGCTTGCCGTCCGCTGCATATATTTCGCCTTCGTTTAATCCCCGTCCGTCGGTGGCGGCAACCCTGCGCTGGTCGAAAATTAGCCATTGGCTGGGGTCGCAGACGCTATGAAACCAGCAGCTTTGATCTAAGCTGGTCATTCTGTGGGTCTGCATAGGCACGCCGTGAGGTATTACAGAGTTAAACAGTAGGGTGGCATCAGACAAATAGGCCAAGGCAATTTGTCCCTCACGAGTGGTCATTGGTGCAACGCGATCACTTGAGTAGGGGGTGCGCATCCACAACCGGAGTTCTGGCGCCCGATCCGCAATGAACTCGTGAAATCCAGCGCTGGCAAATTCTATTTCGGTGCGCCCGTCTTTTATGGGCGGAAATGGGAACGTCTCTTCGCCGCGCTGTTGTCTTTGCGCAATCAACGCTTCGGGGCCGTCCACCTTCGGCATAGTCTTCTGGTGCTCATCCCCGGCTTCCGCCACTTTGAATGAAGCAATCATGTGGAAAACCTTCTGGTCTTCTTGGCTTGCCGTGATTGAGCGCGTGTCGCCCCATTTGCCTGAGCGCAGTCGCTGCACCTGATAGTTAAGCTTAATTTCTGGATTACAGCGTTGTAAAAAGTAGGCGTGAAACGAATGTGCCACTTTAGGTTCGTCCACCGTGTGCAATGCAGCGCTTAATCCTTGGCCTAAAAGGTGGCCGCCGTAGACGCCCATCATGCCGTATAACTCAGCATCGCCGGTGAAAGCGTCGGGCTTATCTGTCGCCGCCACTTGTAAGTAATTCAACAGATGTTTGGCGGGGGTGTTGTGCGTAGTCATTAAAGATCCAACTTCAGATAAAACAAAATTATTCAGCTCAGGTCGCGCGAGTGCGACCTTTACCAAAAATATGCAGCCAGTGAGCCGATAAACGGCCCACTCATTTGCCGTGACGCTTAGGCTACGGCTATTGGCCTGTGTTAGCGCATGGCGCCAGGCATACCTCCATCTATGACCATAGTTTGTCCGGTGATAGAAGACGAGGTAACAAAGGTCAAAACTTGATTGGCAATGTCTTCAGCTTGGCCAACTCTGCCCAGCACGGCCTGGTTTCTGGCGCCTTGCGCCACGTTGTCTGGGAGGCGTTGGGCCATGCGGGTGTTTTCAACCAGTCCAGGGGCAATGCAATTCACCGCCACGTTGGGCGACATGGCCACCGCAAGGCAACGGGTTAAGTGGTTGAGGCCCGCCTTACTTGAGGAGTAGGCAATACTGCTGCTGCCTGGGCTAATGCCGCCAGCGGAAGAAATATTTACGATATGGCTACCGGGCTGTGCTTTGAGTAACTCAGCGCCAGCGCGCGCCAAAAGAAAAGGTGCGCGCAAATTAGTTTCTAATACACGGTCCCAAATGTCAGCGGTCAAATCATCTAGGTTGGGAAAAGGAATGCCGATATTCCACGCCGCATTGTTGACCAAAATGTCGAGGCGTCCGTACTTAGCCGCAACTTGATCCATGAGCGCTTCAATGGCCTCTGGGTCGCGTTGGTCAAGCTGCACGGGCCAAGCGGTGCCACCGGCTTGTTCAATGTCCTTGGCAACTTGGGCAGCAGTTTCTGCAGCACCGACATAAGTGAGGATTACGTCAGCACCCTGTGCTGCCAAACAGCGCGCAATAGCGCCGCCAATATCACCCGATGCACCGGTAACTAGGGCGACTTTTTTTGTCAGGCCTGTGTTTGTAATGTCCGTATTTGTAAGATCCATGCTTGCCCCTCGTGTCTGGTGCTTCTTTTAATTACTTCTACTAATTACTTCTATTGATTTCATCTATTCATTTTTTTGCCGATTGTTTGTGCCGGATTGATAAGGCGTTTTGACAGATTTCCCGGCAGCTTCCAAAATGTGCCACGATTAACCTACGTTTTTCCCTAAAGGGTCAAGTCCAATTGTGGCGACACAGTGATTTTGCTGCATGGGTTGTTGTCTGCTTTGTTGAAACTGCGAACGAATGAGAAGGAAAGTTTATGCCACGTCCCGCACCGTTAGCCGATATAAAAATTGTTGACCTTACGCAGGTATTTGCTGGTCCTTATTGCACCTATCAATTAGCACTGCTGGGCGCCAGTGTGATTAAAATTGAACCACCGGGCGGAGAGCAAACTCGCTTCGGCGGTAAAATGCCGGACCTTGCAGCCCAGCGTTTGGGGCTCGCGTACTGTACCCAAAACGCAGATAAGGATTGTGTAGAGCTTGACTTAAAATCCGACGGGGCAGTGGACGCGGTTTTAGCGTTAGCCGCTGAAGCCGATATTTTTGTGCAAAATTATCGGCCAGGCGTCGCTCAGCGCTTGGGCTTGGGTATTGATGCTCTGCGTAAGGTGAATCCGCAAATAATTTACTGCTCAATTTCTGCCTATGGTGGTGAGGGGCCTATCGGTCACCGGCCAGCGTATGACCATGTGGTGCAAGCTATGAGCGGCATTATGTCCACCACGGGTACCGATGAAATGGGGCCAACCAAAGTGGGCGCGCCTTACATTGATTACGCCACAGGGCTGAATGCTGCCTTCGCTGTTATGGCCGCACTGCGCGAGAGAGAGCGCACCGGAGAATCTCAGAATGTAGACATCAGTATGTTAGATACTGCGCTGAACTTAATGGCGAATAACGTTGTTACCGCGGCAACGACGGGTGAAGACATACCTAAATTGGGTAATGAGGCGGCCAGCGGTTCGCCCTCCTCAGGATGTTTTAAAACCTTGGACGGCCACAGCATTATGCTGGCCGCTAACAATGAACGTCAGTTTGTAGATCTATGTACGGTATTGGGGCATCCCGAGTGGCTGGAAGATCCGCGTTGGGCAACGCCTCAAGTACGGCAAAATAACTTTGCTGCTCTGCGCAGCGAAATCGAGATCGTTTTTTTGCGTCAACCGGCATCTGCTTGGGAGATGTTGTTGGACGCTCAAGGCGTGCCAGCGAGTCGCGTGCGGACATTGACTGAGCTACTAGAAGAGGGCCAGCCAGAAGCGAGGGGGTTGTTGACCACGTTGCCTGTAGGGGCGGAGGAAACGCCAGTGCAACTGCCAGCGGTAGGGTTTCGCCTTAATGGACATAGCTTAGGGCCGACTCAAGCGCCAAAGCGTGTTGGCGCTGATAATAAGCGTTGGCTGGCAGATTGACGGTTGGTTTTTCCCCCACTGAGCAATCACGGTTGTCAGCCACCATTTCACCAACCGCAAATTTTACCAATCGCAATTTTTACCAACAACTGTGCCAGATTTTAGTCTGCGGCGTTTTTTCCGCCATCCACGCTCAGTGCGAGCGTGCGCTGGCCGCCAGCTAAGGCCATTAAGCCTGCCATAATGGCGAGATTCTTAACGAAGTTTTGAGTTTCGTGCGCTTGCTGTATACCCGCTTCGACATTCCAGAAATCATGCATGACTAAGTTGATGACCAACGTCAGTCCCGCCAAGATAAATGCCGTAAAGGCCACTCGATAGCCTGCGATCAGCATTGCCGCGCCGGAAAGTTGCACAACGATGGTGAGCACTAAGAAGAACGGCACAAAGATCATACCGTGGTCTTGCATATAGCTGGCAGTACCTTGGAAGTTGGTGACCTTGCTAATGCCGGGTATTAGAAAATAGATGCCAAGGAGAACCCTTCCGGCCACTCCTGTATAAGTTTGCAAGGCTGTGACCATTGGAATCCCCTAATAATTTTTGCGTTTCTTTTGCCTGTTTGCCGGCCAAGTGTGTAGCCCACCTCATGCAAACAAGGTAATTTGCCTGCTATGCGCTTTTTCCAGTCTGGAAATTTTCTCCTGCATTATGAACGGCTAAGCTTTGAAAAAGCAAAGCGGCTGAACTACTGCCAGCCTGAGCGGTCGTAAACTTTAACGGCTTGTGCCTGACGCAGCCCTAGCACTTGCACGTCTAATGTGTCTTCTTTGAAGTCACCCAAGGTGGCCACAGGGCCAGAAGCCGCGCCCAAAATTGGATATTCGTTGTTGCCCTCTGCAAATAACTTTTGTGCAAAATCGCTGGTCAGATATTCCAAAAACAGCACGGCGTTATCTTTGTTGGGCGCGTACTTGGTGATGCCTGCGCCGCTGATATTGACGTGGCTGCCACGGTCTCCTTGGTTCGGAAAAATTACCCCTAAGTTTGCCGCAATGGCTTTGTCTTGGGCTTTTTCTGATCCTAAGATACGGCCTAGATAGTAAGTGTTCGCTATCGTAATTCCGCATTCTCCAGCTGCGACAGCTTTGAGTTGGGCGGTGTCATTGCCTTGGGGAGAGCGGGCGAAATTACGCACCACACCGGTCGCCCAAGATTCCGCAGCTGTTTCACCGGCGGCCTCAATCAGCGCGCTCATGAGAGAGAGGTTGTAGATGTTGGATGAGGTGCGCATACAGACCTGGCCTTTCAACGCTGGGTTGGCCAAATCTTCATAGCGTTCAACTGCAACGGGCAAACCGCGCTGCTTGTTAAAGACAATGACTCGCGCTCGTTTGGACAGTCCGTACCAGAATCCATCTGAGCTGCGCAGATTGGCTGGCACTCGCTCGTTCATCGTGGTGGAGTCAACGGCTTGGAAAATGCCTTTTTCCTGAGCGCGCCAAATGCGTCCTGCATCTACCGTAATTAACATATCAGCCGGGCTGAACTCGCCTTCATTAACAATCCGCTCAATGAGGGCATCGCTGCCGCCTTCAATCAGATTAACTTTAATGCCAGTGCGCTCAGTGAACTGCTCGTACAGGGCCATATCGGTATCATAATGCCGCGCGGAGTAGACATTCACCTCTTCGTCAGCGTGGACGAAGGTTTGCATAAGCATGGCGAGGATAAAGATAAAGGTGCCGAGCAATCGTGCAGAGTTCTGCTTTACTGAGTAAATCACGGTGTAATGGCCTAAATGAGAATGGTTATCAACTAACTATAGATTAGGGCCTCAACAGAGGCAAAATTTATCTCTACCAATGTGCCTATTGGCAGTGCCTCTTGTTTGGCCGTCTCTACTCGAAGCTGCTGGTCGCCTAAGGTCACAAGTGTCAGGTAGCGTTGGCCTAAAAAACGCCTGTCGCTGATTACCGCAGGGCCGTTGGCAGCTTTTAGTGCCAGAGTGTGAGCGCGCAAACCCAGCGTAACGGTGGCGCCTTCTTTCAGCGTACTTGGGTTTAAAGCACGGTCATCGCGATTAGCGATTCTGTGCATGGGCACGGTGCCGAACAGGGTTTGTACTGTTTCGCCCTGCACTGTGCCTTGTAGTGATTGCAGTCCGGCAATGGTCTGGGCGACAAATCCGCCCTTGGGTGATCGCCATAAGTCTTCCGGGGTACCAAGTTGCACGGCTACGCCCTCGACTAATACCAAAATTCGATCAGCCATATCCATGGCCTCTTCAGGGTCGTGGGTGACCATAAGCGTGGGTGTGCCTGCGGCTTTTAAGGTCAATCTGGCTTGCTCGCGTAATTTGCGTCGCAGCGGCGTGTCCACGCTGGCAAAGGGTTCATCTAGCAACATAACTGAGGGTTGGGTTGCTAATGCGCGAATGAGCGCAACGCGTTGCTGTTGTCCGCCAGACAAAGTGTGCGGGTAGCGTTGCGCCATATCAGCCAAATCTACGCTAGCCAGTTGCAGCTTCACCATGGCCTCGCGCTGAGCTTTGCTTTGGTTGTGCAGTCCAAATGCGATATTCTCCGCAACGGTTTGATGTGGAAACAAAACATGGTCTTGAAAGACCAACCCTATGGGCCGCTGTTCAGGGGGTGGGTTTGTGACCGCGTCAGCCATTAGTTGATCGCCGAGAAAAATGGCGCCTTGTTGCACGGGCTCTAGACCTGCGGCTATGCGCAGCAGGGTACTTTTGCCACTGCCTGAAGGACCGAGGATGCAGACTATTTCGCCATCCTTTACGTCGAGGTCAATATTACTGAGAGCAGTTTGATTACCAAACTTATGGCTGATGCCGCGAAAGGCTATGGTCATTTTTAGAGGTCTTCTGTTTAGATCTTCTTTATAGGTCTTTTTTTAGCTCTTTTTGAGTCTGCCTTTTAGATCGTCTTAATAGATCTATTGGGGTTTTGCTTGCAAACAGGTTGCATGCAAACAGGTTGCTTGCAAATTTGCGTGGCGACAAGGGCATACTGCCTTAATGTCCGCTGCGGTGCATGCTGTTTACAAAACGGTATTTTCATAAAAGGACGCTGAGCTTTGAGCCAAAGTCATTCACCCGTTTGGTTGTCGGGTGTTCTATTGATTGCTATTCCAGTGGCTTTGCCCATTGGTGTATTGCTTTATTCGCTGTTCTCGCCGACAGCTGGCGTTGGCGAAAGCGGTGATGTCTGGTTGCACATTCGCGCCACCGTTCTGCCGACCTATTTGTTTAATACTTTTGCGTTGATGGCATTGGTGGGTATTGCCGCAACTGTGATCGGCGTGGGCACTGCCTGGTTGAGTGCTAAGTTCACATTCCCGTTGAGCAAGATTTTAGCCCCGGCACTTGTGTTACCTCTTGCAGCCCCAGCTTATGTGGTGGGCTATGTTTATGCCGATTTGTTTGAGTTTGCCGGGCCAGTGCAAAGTTTCTTACGCAGCGCGTTGGACCTGTCAGGGGGGCAATATTATTTTCCGCCTATTCGGTCGATAGGTGGCGCAGCCCTAGTCATCTCATTAGTCCTTTATCCCTACATATATTTGCTCGCGCGTTCTAGTTTTATGCAGCAGTCGGTATCGCTGCACGAAACCGCCAGAGTGCTAGGTGCGGACAGTAAACGGGTTTTTTGGCGCATAGCTCTGCCAGTGGCAAGGCCTGCTATAGCTGGAGGCATGGCGCTGGTGCTTATGGAAACGGTTGCCGATTATGGCGTGGTCGAGCATTTTGGCGTACCCACCTTCACCTCAGGCATTTTTCGTACTTGGTATGCCATGGGTGAGCACGCTGCCGCGCTCCAACTCGCCGGCTGGCTGTTTGTTATTGTTGCCTTGTTAGTGGTGGCTGAGCAGTTCGCACGTCGTGGCGAGCACTTCAATCCAATCAGTCGAAGCGCACCAGCGGATCTCGTGCCGCTCACCGGTGCAGCAGCCATCGGCGCAACGATAGCTTGCGCGCTTCCGGTGTTGTTGGGCTTTGTTCTGCCGTTCGGCATTTTGCTCAATCACGCGCTCGTAGAAGGGGATCCATTGATCGGCAAAGGCTTTTCCGAGCTGTTAATTAACAGTGTGTATGTAGCGAGTATTGCCGCAATACTCTGCGCGTTGGCCGCCCTCTGGCTTAATTATGCC
>QXZU01000082.1:0-5492 GCA_009886205.1 K189A clade bacterium
TACCAAACAGGTGGCGCACTGACTTGGGACTAGTCCTCAGTCAAAAGCGTTAGATTGAGGCAACTTCAATCAAGCGCAATTAAAAAGCCCTCAAGGAGATTCCTGTGAGGGCTTTTTTTTGCGTCGAATAGCTACCGCATTTTGGCATTCAACAATTTCGCTATCCGATAGAACAGCACTGCGATAGTTTCGTATCGTTGGAAAATAGAAGCCAACGCAGCCGGCTTTTTGGAGTGGAGCGTAAATGCCTCCGCCGGAGTTGCTTATTATGCGGGCATCTAAAAATCAAAGCCAGGTTGAGAAAGCTTTACACCTCTTGACTCAAAAGTATCTGAGAGAGCTTTGTTATATGCGGCTAAACGCTCTAGGGTTCTTTGTGTTGCCAACTTTTCTGCTTCTCGCTTAACCACTACCATCAAGCGATCTGGTGACTTCATCTCTGTGTCATAATAAAATTTGATCGCGTTACCAACTGAGAAATAATAAATTGAAACTTCAGATAACAATTTAGGTTCGATTTCAAAAGTAGATTCTGAATACTTAGATGCTTGGAACACATAATCATTGAGCTTAATTCCTGCTATATGCTCCTGTAATCCCCCCGAAAAATGATCGCGGTTTTAAGTAGAGACTTTTATGATGTTAATCAGAGGAAGTTTTTATGAAGAAGTCGAAGTTTTCGGACAATCAAATTTTGTCGATATTAAAACAGTATGAAGCCGGTGTTTCGGTATCAGAACTGGCTCGCGAGCATGGGGTTAGTACGGCACTGATTTATCAGTGGCGAGCAAAATACGGTGGAATGGATGCCTCTTTGATGAAAGAGGTCAAGGATCTGCGGTCTGAGAATGCCCGACTTAAGAAAATGTACGCAGAGGAGCGGATCAAAGCAGAACTGCGACAGGAAGCTCTTGAGGGAAAGTTGTAGCGCCATCTCGCCGAAAGGAGATGGCGAAGCACGCCGTGAGCCGTGATGGTATCAGCACCCGTTTAGCCTGCATTACTTTTGGTATCAGTCAGACCTGTTACCGATATGAGGCTAAATGTTCGAGTGAAAACAGTCAAATTGCCGATTGTCTATTGCGGCTGACACAAACGCACAAGCGTTGGGGCTTTGGTTTGTGCTTTCTGTATCTACGCAATGTGAAAGGCTATGGCTGGAACCACAAGCGGGTGTATCGCATTTATCGGGAGTTAGAGCTTAACCTTCGGATTAAGCCTCGAAAACGGCTCAAACGGGATTATCCCGGTGAGCTGGATGTACCCAAAGCAAAGAACCAAGTATGGTCGATGGATTTTATGTCAGACCAGCTTCATGATGGTCGCCATTTCCGCACCTTCAATGTGATGGATGATTACAACCGTGAGGGGTTAGGGATTGAAGTCGATTTATCATTGCCTTCAGCGCGAGTGGTTAGGGCGTTGGAACAAATCATTGAATGGCGTGGCAAACCGGCGGCATTGAGGTGTGACAACGGGCCAGAGTATCTTAGCCAAACACTGGTTGAGTGGGCGAATAAACATCGAATTACTTTGTTGTATATCCAGCCGGGCAAGCCCACACAGAATGCCTATATTGAGCGTTTTAATCGCACTGCGAGACATGAATGGCTGGATATGCATCAGTTTGAGAGCATTGCTCATGCCCAGTTATTAGCCACTCAGTGGCTTTGGCAATACAATAACGAAAGGCCACACACGGCCATTGGAGGGATACCTCCGAGACAGCTGCTAATGGCAGCTTAACCCTCTACTTAAAACTAAGGTTATAAATGGGAGGATTACAACTCACCAGGATTCAGACAAGTGGAATGTTTTTTGCGCCAGACGGCATCCGGTTAGAGAAACTAACCGGCGGGGAGTTTCCTGCTTTATAGCTATATACGTTGTGTAAATGTGCACACGCTGAGGATCAAAGGCGCACGCTCGTGTGACACCAAGAAAATATACTGCATATTTATACGGAGCGCTTTCGGAGGGAGAAACCTATGGCTAGCCCATTCATGGAGACTTTAAGACGAGATATTAGGTTACGCGGCTATAGTATGCGTACTGAAAAACCTACATATATTGCGTTCGCAGTTTTATCTATTTTATTGATAAGCGCCACCCATCAGAAGTTGGTGCCGTTGAAGTTGAAGCGTTTCTTACCTACCTTGCCGTAGATCGTCACGTGGCCGCAAACACTCAAAAAGTCGCATTGAATGCGTTAGTATTTCTTTATCACAAATTTTTTCAAATTCAACTGGGCGACTTAGGGTTCACATTAGCCACTAAACAACGTGTTTTACCACCCGTCTTAAGTGTCTATGAGGTGAATAGAATTATAGAACGCTTAAAAGGGCGTAATAGGTTTATCGTTGAGCTACTCTACGGCAGCGGTTTGCGAATTTCGGAATGCCTGCGATTGCGCATCCAAGATGTTGACCTTGAGCGCCTGTGCATTACGGTTAAAGACGGAAAGGGTAATAAGGATCGTCAAACACTACTTAGCCCGAGAGTTGTTCCCGCGATGGCGTCCGCAATCTCGAACGCAACAGAACTGTTGACGAGCGATAACTCGCTGGGTGTCGGCCCTTCGTTGCCTTTTGCATTGGACCGAAAATACCCCAATGCTTTTCGATCAGCACAGTGGGCATTTATTTTTCCCTTCTCTGGGTTATGCAACCACCCCCTTACCGGCACTATATGCCGACACCATTTGCACGCATCGGTCATAAGGAAGGCTTTACACAGCGCGGTTAGGCTGGCGGAAATTTACGACAAAAAAGTTAACTGTCATACATTTCAGCATTCTTTTGCTACTCACCTCCTTGAGGCGGGAACGGATATAAGAACTGTGCAGGAATTACTTGGTCACAATGATGTAAAGACAACCCAAATATACACTCATGTACTAGGCCTGCACTATGCGGGAACCACCAGCCCCCTAGATAAACTGCCACGCCAAATATAGGCGGGCTTGTATCTCAGCAAAACTAATCACACTTTAAGAATCCTCCACTCTCATTCGCCCATTTTGCTACAGTCTACCCCTCTAAATAGTCACTTGATCTGGAGAGTCCCATGGGTCGTTTTTTTCTAAACTTTACTTTATCTCTTTCGCTCCTTTGGATGAGTGCTGTCGCTGTTGCCGAGCAGCCTAATCCTTTGACGGCGGATTCAACCTACAAGGTTGCTGGGCTTTCGCTGCCGGCCGAGATTATTGTGGATGAGTGGGGGGTGCCGCATATCTACGCCAACGATCACTACGATGTGTTTTTTGTCCAAGGCTTTAATGCCGCGCGGGATCGTCTTTGGCAGATTGATACGTGGCGACGCCGTGGTTTGGGGCAGTTGTCGGAAGTCTTCGGTGCTGACTATGTGGCGCAGGATAGAGCTGCGCGTATGTTTCTTTACCGCAAGGACATGTACAGCGAGTGGCTGGCTTATGGCAACGATGCCAAACGTATTACAGAATCGTTTGTTGCGGGCATAAACGCCTTTGTTAAGGTGGCCCAACAAAACCCTGACCTGATGCCGCCTGAATTTGCATTACTAGGTTATGCCCCCTCTATTTGGCAGCCTGAAGATGTTGTGCGTATTCGCAGCAATGGTCTTTGGCGTAATGTGGTTACTGAAGTTTGGCGCGCCAGACTCGCATGCAAGGATCAGTTGGAAGAAGCGGCTCAATGGAAGGTACTGGAGCCGTCTTGGGAAGCTAAGGTGCCTAAGGGTTTGGACCCTTGTGTGATTCCTGATGATGTTTTAGACAACTACTTGCTGGCGAAAGCGCCGGTGAAGTTTCTGGCAGACCCAAAGCGCCAGACGTTGGCCCAAGCTGTGGTTGATGCACATAGGTTAGATGTGGGCAGTAACAACTGGGTGGTTGCTGGGGACCGCACCACCACTGGCCGTCCTATATTGGCAGATGATCCTCACCGTGGTCATGCGGTGCCTTCCCTACGTTATATAGCGCACCTTAATGGTCCGGGCATTGATGTCATTGGCGCCGGCGAACCTGCGTTGCCTGGCATTTCTATTGGTCATAATGAGCGCATTGCTTTTGGTTTAACTATTTTTCCTATCGACCAAGAGGATCTTTACGTTTACCGCAAGGCTAAGAACGGCTATCGCTACCAGAATGGTGTTGAGCCTTTTACTAGGGTGACTGAGGTTATCAAAGTTAAAGGCGCGCCTAGTCAGGGTGTTGAACTGTTGTTCAGCCGCCATGGCCCTATTGTTAGCCAAACTAAAAAACACGCCTTTGCCGTACGCGCTGCGTGGTTGGAACCGGGTATGTCGCCCTACTTTGGCAGCATTGAATATATGCGCGCTCAGAACTTTCGCGAATTTGTTGGCGCGCTGAATCGCTGGGGCGCGCCTTCTGAGAATCAGGTCTATGCAGACACTGACGGCAACATTGGCTACAAGCCTGCTGGCAGATTCCCTAAGCGCGACAATTGGGATGGGCTTTTACCTGTGCCCGGTGACGGCAGCTATGAGTGGGATGGCTACTTCGACATGGATGTACTGCCTGAAGAATATAACCCTGAGCGTGGTTTCAGCGGCACCGCTAACGCTATGAGTCTACCTGACGACTATCCTATTGAAACTTATAAGGTGGGCTTTGAATGGTCTGCGCCTTGGCGCTACCGCCGCCTGTGGGAGGTACTTGAGGCAGATGACGAGCATTCCATGGAAGATTCGTTAGCGCTACAAAGAGACTACGAGTCGGTTCTTGCTCGTGCTGTACTTGCCCAAGTGCCGGTGCTTTTATCGCGGAAAGTGGAACCATCCCAGTTGCTAGCTGGCTGGGACCATAAGCTCACTACAGACAGCCCTGCTGCCGCCCTGTGGAATGTTTGGTACTACCGTCACCTTGGACCGGCCTTGAGCGAAACGCTGTCTAAGGACCCCGGTACTGTCAGCCCGAGGATAGATACACAGACCGTGTTGAAAATGTTAACCACTGAACAAGGTCAAACCATTGCGTCAGATACACTGAAAACTGCATGGAAGGAGACAAAAGATCTTTTGGGCGATGAGCCAGGTGATTGGCAGTGGGGGAATTTACATAAAATCAAGTTCTCACACCCACTGCTGGCCATGGTTACGGGGGAGCTGAAAGCGCAAATGACCATTCCTGAGTACCCCCGTGGGGGCAGCGAAAACACCACCAACAATACGGGTTATAACCCGGACAACTTTCTGGTTAGAAGTGGCGCGTCTTTTAGAATGGTTTTAGATGTAGGTAATTGGGACGACGCAAAGATGACCAATGCGCCAGGACAGTCTGGTAACCCTGGCTCGCCGTACTATGACAACCTGTTGAAGAACTGGGCCACAGACAGTCATCTGCCTATGGTTTATTCAAGAGCCCGTGTGGAAGCGCACAAGGCGTTTACCATTACCCTTGAACCTGAGGAGTAGCACCTGAGAAGTAGAATCTGAGAAGTAGAATCTGAGACGTAGAGGCCAAAAAGTAGAGGTTGAAAAGAAGAACCTGAAAA